>JBBRDL010000088.1:0-16503 GCA_038203965.1 Chitinophagales bacterium
GCTGACAGCTGATTTCACTTTACCGCCTCAATGATAGTTGAGATAGCGGATTGTGTGGAGATGAAGTCATCTATTTTGCCATAATTACTGTTTGCTGCATACACTATTGTCGTGCTGTCATCAGGAAAATAGATCATATTGGCATAATACCCAATGGCATCTCCGCTGTGGAAATAAGCTAAGCCCTGATCGGTCTGCATGGTGAAGATTCCTAAACCATATTGAATATCGAAAAATTCATCATCCAGTTCTTTGGGTGTTTTAAAGTCAAGCATTTCTTTCATACTATTGGCGTTGATGATTTACCCATTCATTAAAGCCTGAAAAAAAACGCTCACGTCGTAGGGGTTTGAGATCAGTCCACCATCAGCCGAATAATAATCCCAGCCACTGAAATATGTACTTTCCAGTACCTGCAGATTACTGTACAAGTCTATATACCCTCTGACGATACCATCCGGTACAGGATCTTCCACTGCAAATTGGGTCAAAGACAATCCAAAGGGTTGAATAATGAAGGAAACAACCTTGCATTTCCTTTATCTTTCTTCTTTTCATACTGGCCGTTGGTGTGTGTATATTCTTCAGTGGTAGCAAATGTGTGCATGTATCCCAAACCAAACAACCCTGTCAACGCGAGCCCCATCGATGACCTGCATTCGTAACCCAATTCTGTATGTATACCTATCCCTTGGGTAAGATAATCGTGGTAGAAATAGGAAACATTGGCGGTTTGAAATAATCTCGAATGGGCTTTGACATTGTAGTCAAACTCGGTGCCGATTTGAATACCGGGATGAACAGGTGTTGTAAAGAACCGAGTAAAGGGAATAGCGGTAGATTCATTAAACAATGAAATAGTAACCGGGATTGCTTTTGACTGGCTCCAGAGAATGGTCTGCGAGAGGATAGCTAAAAGCAGAGCTAAAGTGGTTTTAAGGGCTGTTTTCATAGATTTCGATGGGCAAAGATCGAGGAAGATTTGAATTTGGACAGGTTTTTGCCTTCATCTGGTAGTAAAATACCGCAAATTGGGGAGGACTGTAATAGTTTGAAATCAAAGCATATACATATTAAAATCCCTTGTGGTTTAGATTTGATTAACAACATATTAAATTTATGACGGCTATAAACACCAACAATTGAACCTTTTATGCGTTCTTTGTACTATTCGTCCTATATGAACAGATCATTAGCCATACTGATTACAGGAATATTATTCTTGTTTTTGTCCCCCCCTGCCTCAGGTCAGGAGGTGGGAATAGCAAGTTTCTATCACAACGGACTTACAGGTTTTCGGATGGCAAATGGAGAGCGATACAATCCTGAAAAACTTTCATGTGCTCATCTTACCTACCCTATTGGCAGTATTCTCAAGGTAGCACGCAAAGACAATCCCGATCACTCTGTGATGGTAGTGGTCACCGATAGAGGTCCATATGTCAAAGGGAGAATCATCGACTTATCAAGAAGGGCCGCTAAAGAACTTGGCATTCTCCATATGGGCATTGCAGAAGTAGCTGTAGCTCTCATCAAAAAACCTGTTGAACCTATTGTGGTGCTCAACTAGGCAAAGTCATTTCCATTTTTCAGAAAGTAAAATTCAACATTCACGCTTCGCGTGATTAAAGTTGCATCAGCAATTTAGTAGGGTCCTCAAGCAATTCTTTAACTCTTACAAGGAAGGTGACACTTGTGCTACCATCGATCACTCTATGATCGTATGACATAGCTACATACATCATCGGCCTGATCACAATCTGTCCATTGATTACAACAGCACGTTCCTGGATATTATGCATACCAAGGATCGCTGACTGTGGTTCATTGATAATAGGTGTACTGAGGAGGGAACCAAAAATACCACCATTCGTTATCGTGAAGGTTCCACCGGACATTTCTTCAAGTGTCAATTTCCCTAACCGCGCTTTATCAGCCAGATCCTTGATCTTCAATTCTATTTCATCAAAACGAAGTGATTCGACATTATGGATCGGGGGTACGACTAGACCTGTTGGTGTGGAGATAGCAATAGAGATATCCACATAATCATGATAGATCAGCTCTTCTCCATCGATGTGTGCATTTACATCTGGTTTTTCTAGAAGGGCCTGGGCACATGCCTTCGCGAACAGGGACATAAAGCCAAGCTTGATCCCATATTTGGCCACAAACTGATCCTGGTATTTTTTCCGCAGCTCTAGGATGGCCGTCATATCCACTTCGTTGAACGTAGTGAGCATCGCCGTGTTGTTCTTTGCGGACACGAGTCTGCGGGCTATCGTGCGGCGCATCCTTGACATCTTCTCTCTGCGCTCTTCACGACTGAACAATACCTTTGCTGCATCAGCTGATTTTACTGAAGTTGATGTAGCTGCCGGTACCTCAACATCAGCATTCGGTTTTTGAGTTACGGCCTGCATTGCATCTGCTTTGGTGATGCGGCCTTCTTTACCTGAACCATCGACGTTGACGGGATCTACGTTTCCTTCTCTGAGTATTTTTCCTGCAGCAGGTGAGGGGATAGGTTTGGTGGCTTCTGTTTTCTTAGGAGCAGGAGGAGGGGTTGGAGTAGAGGATTCTACTGGTTTTGTTTCAATAGTCTTTTCAGCAGGAGCTTTAACGCTTGTGTCAATTTTAGCTACAAGGGCACCAATCGCCAGATCATCCCCTTCTTTGGCGACATGGATTAATTTGCCTTCAGCTTCCGCCGGAAACTCCAGCGTGGCTTTGTCCGATTCAAATTCACAGATAGGTTCGTCCAGTTTGACAAAACTTCCATCAGGCTTCAACCACTGAGACAATGTCACTTCATTGATGGACTCACCAATGACCGGAACCTTCATTTCTACAACACTCATACTTTAAAATTTGCTTTCAAAAGGCAAAATTAGGGTTTTTATTTCCGCACCTCAACTTTAAGTGCCAACTCTTTGAGTTGTGCATCATCAATAGCCGAAGGTGCATCAATCATCACATCTCTGCCCTGATTGTTTTTAGGAAAAGCGATAAAATCACGAATAGTTGTTTCGCCTTTCATGATAGCGCACAGGCGGTCCATCCCAAAAGCGATACCACCGTGCGGCGGAGCACCATATTCAAACGCACCCAGCAGGAAGCCAAATTGATTTTCTGCTTGTTCGGGTGTGAATCCGAGAAGTTTAAAATTCTTTTCCTGAAGCGCCCGATCATGGATACGAATAGAACCACCGCCTATTTCCACGCCATTGATCACAAGGTCATAGGCATCTGCGCGAAGACTCTTCATTGTCTCATGATCACCATCCAGCATCCGTTCGATATCGTTTGCTTTTGGAGAGGTGAATGGATGATGCATCGCATGGAAACGCTGCGCCTCTTCATCCCACTCAAGCAAGGCGAAGTCAACCACCCATAATGGTTTGAATGTACCTGGAGTGCGCATTCCTAAACGTGTTCCCATTTCAAGACGTAGTTCATTGAGTTGCTTGCGCACTTTATCCGTCTCCCCTGACAGGATAAGGATCATGTCATTTGGTCCTGCACCGGCTTTTGCTCCCCAGACTTTCAGCTGATCATCTGAATAGTATTTTGAAATAGAGCTTTTGATCGTACCATCTGTCTGTAATTTTATATTTACTAATCCTTTGGCACCAATCTGAGGACGTTTGACCCAGTCCGTAAGATCATTGAGCATTTTGTTCGAATACGTTTCTGCCTGACCAGGCACACATATACCTACGATCATTTCTGCATCATCGAATACCTGAAATCCATGGCCCTTTGCGAGGTCATTGAATTCGACGAATTCCATTCCAAAGCGCACATCAGGTTTGTCAGAGCCATAGCGAACCATGGCTTCATCGTATGACATCCGTGGAAACGCACCAAGATCAATATTCAGTATAGTTTGAAATAGATGCTGGGTCAATCCTTCAAAAGTCTGCAAGATATCTTCACGGGTCACGAAAGCCATCTCGCAATCGATCTGGGTAAATTCAGGTTGACGATCGGCTCTCAGATCCTCATCTCTGAAACATTTTACGATTTGAAAGTAGCGGTCCATCCCTGCCACCATTAGGATTTGTTTAAAGGTCTGCGGAGATTGCGGTAACGCATAAAACTGTCCTGCATTGACACGGCTAGGTACTACAAAATCACGTGCACCTTCGGGGGTGCTCTTTATAAGGTTAGGCGTTTCTACTTCAACAAAGTTTGCTGCCGATAGATACTTCCTCGTTTCGAGGGCTACCCTGGCGCGGAACATCAGTTTTTCCTGCACCGGATTACGGCGGATATCCAGGTAGCGGTATTTCATACGCAGCTCGTCACCACCATCTGTTTCATCTTCGATCGTAAAAGGAGGAACCTTTGAAGCATTGAGGGTCTTAAGTGCTGTGACAACGATTTCAACATCCCCTGTGGGGCGGTTTGGGTTTTTACTTGTTCGCTCTCGAACCGTACCTGCAGCCTGTATGACAAATTCCCGACCCAGCTTACGAGCCTGCTGGCAGAGGGCTGCATCATGTTCCATATTGAACACTAATTGGGTGATGCCATATCTGTCCCTGAGATCAATAAAGGTCATTCCCCCGAGATCCCTTGACGCCTGCACCCATCCACAGAGGGTCACTTCCATGCCTGCATTACCTAACCTCAATTCTCCACACGTATTTGTCCTGTACATACTCTTTTTTCATTTGTTTGGGCTGCAAATGTAAGGATAAAGAGGCGGAAGGAAAGGGAGAGGTTAAAGGGCTGATGAAGCCAAAGAGGAGAAGGAACTGCCTGTTATGACAGCCTATCCAGGGTATATTTTCATGGGATTGTATTTCGCACTACACGTGTTTGACGACAGCTTCGCGACCACGTGCCCTGGCTCTGCCGGAACGACCACCGGACCACAAAGTTTGGTAAGCATCACGGTGCGTGTGGTCATCCCGCAATGCGGGATATGTGTTCGCGAAGCTGTCGTCGAACACATCACACAAGCAACAAAATCCCCCTCTCACTCTCTCACAACTGTTCTACATTTGCCGAGTGATCCAAATCCTGGCTGTCATCTGGTACATTTCTTTAGCCATCCTCCTCGGGTACCATTTTTTCGTATTCCGCTCCAGGCATAAACGAGCTGAAGTGCACCAATGGTCGGAACTTCCGGGCATCAGCATCGTGATCGCAGTGAAGAATGGAAGTGAAACCCTATTGAAGCATTTCAAAGAATTTATATCCCAGGACTATCCCTTGTTTGAAATCATTATCGTGAATGATCACAGTTCTTCAGAAGAACAGAAAAAACTGGAGGAAATGGTATATGGTTTTCCACAGGTTTCATTACTTCATTCAAACGATCAGCCTGGAAAGAAGCAGGCGCTTTCATTGGGTATTAACAAAGCGAAGTATGAACTTATTCTATGCACGGATGCGGATGGCATGCCTGCCGGAAATGAATGGATAAAAAGTATGGTAACGCATGCTACCGGAGAAGAACTTGTCCTTGGTTATTCACCTTACAAACAAGCCGGGGGATTCCTGAATCTCTTCGTTCGTTTCGAAACCGTCATGACAGGCATCCAGTATTTATCCTGGGCCATGGTCGGACGTCCTTATATGGGTGTAGGACGAAACATGTTATATCCGCGAAAATTATTTCAGCAGACGGACCCTTATAAAGATCAAAAAAATATACCCTACGGGGATGATGATTTGTGGGTGCAGCAAGCCTCTCCGAAAGGAAAGGTGGCCGTCAATGCAGATAAAATAGCTCATGTCTTTTCAGTGCCTGCTATCTCATGGAACCAATGGTTAAAACAAAAGCATAGACATCTTTCAGCAGGCCATTATTACAAAATGAAGGTATGGTGGCAACCCGGATTGTACGCTCTGCCACTCATCGCGCATTGGTTTTTATTACCTGTTTTTATTCCTTTTTCCCTCGATGGAATGATGTTCGTTTTATTTGTTTTAGGTCTGGCCTTCAGGTGGGATACATACCGTAGATGGACATCACGACTTGGTGACAAAGACACTGATCTTTGGTATCCTGTACTCGAAGTGGGCTATGCGTTATATCTTGCAGGTATGGGCGTGATCACCGCAGTGAATAAAAAGAAAACATGGAATTGATTCTTACCTATTTCCCTGACCTTACTGAAAGACAGAAAGAACAATTCAGTGCGTTAGGTCCCCTTTACCATGCATGGAATGAGAAGATCAATGTGATCAGCCGTAAGGACATTGATCAGGTGTATGAACATCATGTGCTGCATTCTCTTTCGCTGGCCAAATACAATCCCTTTGAAGCAGGAACGCAGATACTTGATGTAGGTACCGGAGGAGGATTTCCCGGAATCCCTTTAGCGATTATGTTTCCTGAGGTTCGGTTTACTTTACTTGATGCTACGGCAAAAAAAATTCATGTAGTAAGCGAAGTAGCGGAGGCTGTCGAATTGGATAATGTACGAGCTATACATTCGCGTGTAGAGGATCATGAAGGAGAATACGCTATAGTGGTGAGTCGGGCGGTAAGCTCGTTGTCACAGATGGTGGCCTGGTCAAGACACCTTGTTCCATCGCAGCGTTGGATAGCCTTTAAAGGTGGGGTGCCTGCAGAAATTCGCAAGGAGCTACCTCCGAGATATGAGGTCATTTCGATCCCTGTAAGCAACTATTTTAAAGAAGCATATTTTGAAGGAAAATATCTGGTGGATGTAAAGAGGATAAAGGGCGAAGGCGAAGGCTAAGGACGGAGGTTAAGGTTCAGGGAAGGAAAACACTATTTTTAAATCTTTTCAATTTTAAACAAAACAATCATGGCAAAAAAAATAGGCATTATCGGATCTGGTATGGTGGGCATAGCGCTCGCCAATGGGTTGCATCGGCATGGGTATCATATAATGTTAGGTACCAATGATGCCACCAAACATGCCGACATCCGGGAAAAGACAGATGGAAAGGTGACCATTGGTACTTTTGAAGAAACGGCAGCTTATTCGGACCTGTTGATTCTTGCCATAAAGGGTTCTATTGCGGAAGAAGCACTCAGGAAGACAGGCATAAAAAATCTAATCGGAAAAACAGTGCTTGATGCCACCAACCCGATAGCTGATGCACCACCGACAAATGGGGTTCTGCCCTTTTTTACAACGTTACATGATAGCCTGATGGAACGATTGCAGGCATTAGCACCGGAGACATATTTTGTAAAATGTTTTTCTTGTGTTGGAAATGCTTTGATGGTCGATCCGGATTTTGGTGGTGAAAAACCGACGATGTTTATATGCGGCAACAGTGATGAAGCAAAAAAAAGAGCTACTGATTTACTTGCTGAAATCGGCTGGGAAGCAGAAGATATGGGCAAGGTGGAAGCTGCACGTGCTATTGAGCCTTTGTGTATTCTATGGTGCCTTCCCGGTATCAATAGGGGGCAGTGGGGCCATGCGTTTAAGCTGTTGAAATAAGTTTACAAGGAGCAAGGAGCAGGGCGAAAGGGGCAGATCATTATGTAGCGGATACTCCGACTCAGCAAGTAGGGCCTTAGTGCAGCAGACATAGAAAACCATGAGCAAAAAACCTGGCTTTCAAGCCGGGAATTGAATTGCCACGGCTTTCAAACCGTGGGCTCATGGATTCAATAGAGTACCATGAGATAGAGAACCATGAGCAAAAAACCTGGCGTTCAAGCCAGGAATTGAATTGCCACGGCTTTCAAACCGTGAGGCTCATGGATTCAATAGGATACCATGAGCAAAAGAATACCATGAGCAAAAAACCTGGCTTCCAAGCCGGGAATTGAAATGCCCCGGCTTTCAAACCGTGAGGCTCATGGATTCAAAAGGATACCATGAGCAAAAGAATACCATGAGCAAAAACCTGGCTTTCAAGCCAGGCATTGAATTGCCCCGGTTTTCAAACCGTGGGGCTCATAGGTTCATTTGGATTTCCGGAGCAGAAAGATTATATTTAGTGATTATTAATCCCGACCGGTTGAACGCCGTTGAATAATCATTGGCCCATGAACCACAATTACTTCAAAGTAGTGGCATGTATGCTATTATTCTTTTCTGGATATAGTCTAACCACTGCACAATCCACCGCGCCCGAATTTATTGATTGTTCACCCACTCCTGATAGCCTTTGTGTGCAGGAACAGGGTGTGCGTCTTCCTTTAAACAATCAGCTCTTTCTGGGTGAAGAACACCCGGATGCTACAAGCTGCACTGTACACATCAGTAGCATGAAGCATGTCACCAGTGATTGTGGATCACAGTTGTCGTATAGGGTTGAATTATTCCTGAACGATACAGGGCAGGCGATTATACTTCAGCCAGAGACATTGGTCAGCATGGATTCGACAGGTCTCGCAACATTGTTTTTTGATTCAGAGCAAGCACCTGATACGTTGATTAGCCTGACAGGGATTCCATATCATACTGAATGTAATGCCTACCATAGGATTGTCTGGTCAGTGGTGGATTCCTGCGGACAGGAATCAAGCTGTACATCCTACTAATACCTTTTTGATTGTACTATTCCTGTTGCAGTCCTGCATTCCACACCTTTTGTAATTACAATTCCTGGGGGATGTGATGTTAATTTGTTTGCCAAGGACTATGATTTGGGAGCTTTGGATGATTGCACCCTTCGAGATCAATTTGATTTTAGTTTTAATGAGGAATGGCATAATCCTGATACCCTTATAGACTGCCCTGAACCTTTTGGAGTTGAGTTGCCCTGGAGGATCTGGATAGCGGATGAAGGTGTCGACCTTGACTGTGATGGACAAATCGAATGGGGCGAGCGAAATAGAGCCGAGCAACCTTTTACAATAGTTTTTCTGGATAATGGGATTTGTGACTGCGGGATGGAAACTGGGTATGATATTTCAGGTAACGTTATGACGGAAACAGAACAACCTATTAAGGGTGTCAAAATATCACTTCATGCTCCAGGGCATGTATTTCCAACATATGTAACAGCGAGTGATGGGAAGTACTTTTTTAACGACGTAAACACTTCGGATGCAATTGAGATAAGGGCATACAAAAATGATTTTCATAAAAATGGTGTTTCAACACTCGATCTAGTGAAGATTCAAAAACATCTTCTGGGAATAGAATTTCTGGAAAGCCCCTACAAACTTATTGCCGGTGACGCCAACAACAGCCAATATGTGAGTGCGATTGATCTGGTAGAGTTCAGGAAATTGATTTTAGGTCTCTATACTGAACTACCGAACAATCAAAGCTGGAGGTTTATACGTGCAGATTATGTATTTCAGGATACCATGTATCCCTGGCCGATTGAAGATCCCGGAACAATCACCATTACAGATCTTGCAAATCCAGGTAATCTCGATTTTATAGGCATCAAGATTGGAGATGTAAATGGCACAGCCCAGCCAAATTTTACGCAGCTTCTTCCCAGAAATTCATTACCTCCATATGAGCTTAGGACTGATCAGCAAACCTATCATACGGGAGATATCATCAATGTCCCGATCCGTATTTCGGCGGATCAAAAACTAACCGGATTTCAATTTACCCTGAACGCAAAAGGGATGGAAATCATCAATATAATTTCGGGTCAGGTAGCGGTGTCAGAAGACCACTATGCCTTATTCACGGATAAGATGACAATCAGCTGGTTTGATCAAAACACCGTTAATATATCTTCGAATGAAGAATTGTTTACCATTCAATTGCGCGCCAATGAATCTGGTACACTTAGTCAATCCCTTTCGATCAACTCAGACATCACCGATGCAGAACTTTATCTGTCTGGCGACCAAACTTTTCTTCCGGTGCTTGCAGTGGAAAATCAGAATGATGATCGTCTGTTGGAAATTGTTTCTTGTTTACCAAATCCATGGACAAACCAGACGCTGGTTCATTTCTATCTGCCGGAATCTGATCAGGTGACCTTTACCTTGTTTGATGCGACGGGAAGACAGATATGGACCTCCGCAGAAAATTTAATAAAAGGGCATCAGCAGTACCTGATCAGATCTTCAGATTTTTCGGATAGAGGAATGATATTTTTTGAGATCAGCACTATGAAACATAAAGAGGTTCAAAAGATGATCGTGCTGGATTAAAATTTATTTTTAAACTCATTCTTCGTTCATTTTCGCAAAACAGATTTTTGCTGACGCACAAGCGTAGATACAATCTACGCTTAACATATTATTATTTGATAAACAGGCTACGCCTGGGCTTCAAATATCATTTCTGAAGCCAACATTCCTCCAAAACTCGTCATTCACATTTTTCATAATTCGACTTCCTTAGGTACAAGCAAAGCTTGTGCTTTTTCAATTTTTACTTACCACTTACCACTTACCACTTACCACTTATCACTTATCACTTATCATTTACCACTCAACTACCACTCACCACTAACTGCTCACTCGTACTCCGGAATATCTTCCCACTCATTGGGTTCAATCCAATAAACTTCATCATAGCCGAATTTTGTGACAAGATCCTTTCGAAGGTTTTCTTTGAGGGCTGAAGATTGTTCGAAGCCGGCAATGACCGCATTACGGTATTGCTGATACTTCACATTGGCGGTCGTACCTTCTAGGACATAATACATATTGATCCAACCGCTCTTGCGGGCTTGTTTGAAATCTTTACGTACATCATTTTTCTTCAACTTGGTGGAGACGACCTGACCGGCATTCAGTTTCAAATAATAGAGTATCTCCTGATTAAAACGATGTTCGCCGCTGATGCTCAGGTTGAGCGCACTGGATTGGATAAACATGACCGGCAGATACACGGTGCCATTTTCAATCTTCATATAGTTGCGTAACTGATTGAAACGGATATCGCGAAGGTCATTAAGGTGTACGTAGGTGCCGAAGTCTTCAAGCGTTTTCAAACCTTTGAGCTGGCCATCGGTGATATCAATTGCGCTTTTCATCATCACCTTATTGGTGATAATATTCCATTTTTCATCAAATGGGATAGTGGATTCTGCCCATATATTTGTTTTTCCTTTCAGGTTTTCTGCCGTAATAAAGGTTTGGTCAAAATTGGAAAAGGATTCTAGCAATTGTTTTATTTCTATTCCCTTTACTTTCCAGGTAGCGTTGCTCACCGGACGCTGATTCATGCTCGTGACGGTTCCTTTCGTTTCAATTTTTCCCTCACACAAGATTCCGTCAAGGTTAAATTGCAACTCGTTTTCTTTTGAAGAAACCCAACCTTTGAGATCTGTCACCGAAGCTTTATTCCAGTTGAATGCATCCAGGCTCAGATTGAGTTTACTTCCTTCCAGATGCAAGTCACCGCGGGGCATCGCTATGGCATTATTCAGGTATGTCAGACTTATATTTTTTACCGTGACTGAAGTTTTACCACGTTGCAGAAATGTTGAAAACGAGGATGTTTCTGTTTGAAAGCGATTTAGTTCGAAGTGGTCGATATCAAAAGATCCCTTTTCAAAATGCATTCCGGGGATGCCTATTAGGTTAAGTAATCCGGCAGGCAGCGATCCAGTGAGGTTGATATCAAATGTAGGTTTATCAAGGTTTTCAATTTTAATATTCCCCTCCAAAGCACCACCCAGCATAGAGCTTTTTTTGAAGATAATTTCCGCATTTGATTTTCGACCGGATTTTCGACCCCCACTGTCATAGATCACTTCCAGATTGAGTCCTTTGATTTCTTCTTTTTCAGCCATAAAATCAATACCTCCGTTTCTCAATGTGGCTGTTGAGGAAATGTGTGGTGTATCCTTTGTTGATGACTTGCCTTGGATTTTGGCTTCTCCATCACTCTCGCCATAAAGTGTATAGTTTTTCCAGTCCGCCATTATTTTTTCAGGCAACCATTTTTTCAACATTTCAGGATTTGCCTTTTTCCATTGTATATCCATATCCACCATTTCATGATCGGGCTCTCGTATGACAGTACCGTTGGCGGATAATTGGATGGCTTCATTTTCAATATTCAAATTCGTAAATGACTGCCGGCCTGAATTCATGTCAAAAACATACTGGCCGGTGAATCTGGAAGGGAAGGGTTCGACCTGTCTATATCCATCCATGACCAGCTCCGTCAAACTACTGTTGATATCTATATCCAGATCAAGAATATTTTTTTCCATATCCCCCTTAAATTTTCCATCTTTTATTCTGAGATCGAACTTAGTTCCTTTGCCGTCATTGTATTTTAGGGTTGTGTTTTCAATGACGAGTTCGTTGATCCGGGTATTGAAGGACTCATCGGATGAAGCCTCAGATTTTTTTATGATCTCATAAGACCATTTTCCATCATGCTGATGAATATGGATCGTTGAATTGACCAAATGTAATTGGCTGATGACGATATTGCCTTTCAGCAGCGGAATAAGGCGTATCACGATAGCTACATCACCTCCTGCGATCAGGGGTGATTTACCTGATCCCAGAAACAGATTATTGATTTGAATGGCGGTTGAAGGGAAATGGCTGAACCAATCTATGCCGGCTTCACTGTATCGAAGCGAATCCGTCAATTGATCCTGAACAGATGCCAATACTTTATCCATGATCATATCACTTTTCCATCGCATGACCGCCAGCATGGAGATGGCCAGGATCAAAAAGGTGATAATACTTATTTTAAAAGCCGTGATAAATTTTTCTCTGTTCATGCAATAGGTAAGCAAAGGTATTTCCAAAAAGAAGTAATCATTGAATCAAAAAATATGAGCGTAGGCTAATGGGATTGCATCCAAACCATTTTAAAAGACAAAGGATTCGGCCGCGAAGATTTGTGGGTGAGCAGAATGGGTGAGCAGAATGTGGGTAAAACGAGCGAAGCCAGCTACATATTTTGAATAGTGGCTTTGAATGAATCAGACTCAAAACAAAAGACGAACTTGGCCGCCACATGTACGACGTCTTTGCTGAGGCCGGTATTTCGATGAATGGTTGGATAGTGGCCATAGCCGGGTCATTTTTACTGGGTGTCGCAAAGGGAGGTATAAAAGGTTTTGGCGCCATTATCACTACGATGATAGCATTGGTCTTCGGGAGTAAGGCCTCCACAGGTATTATCATGCCATTGCTGATTGTCGGGGATATATTCGCTGTGCTCTATTACCATCGTCATGCCCAGTGGTCTTACCTCTGGAAATTGATGCCGTGGATGATGCTCGGGGTGTTGGCAGGAGTCTGGTATGGAAAGGACCTTCCGGAAGAAGAGTTTAAAACGGGGATGGCCCTTCTGATACTCGCCAGCGTCATTCTGATGTGGTTTCTCGACAGAGCCAAAAACTATAGGGTGCCGGACAATAGGTTATTTGCAGCCATTATGGGAGGGATTTCAGGATTTGCCACCATGGTAGGTAATCTTGCAGGACCTTTTTCGGAATTATACTTTCTTGCGATCCGGATGCCGAAGGAGATGTTTATCGGCACTGCCGCCTGGCTGTTTTTCATCACTAATTTTTTTAAGCTACCGTTTCATATCTGGACTTGGAAGACCATCAATGAGCATTCGCTCTGGATAGATCTCGTTTTACTTCCATCGCTCCTTTTGGGCTTGTGGGCAGGAATAGCCCTGGTGAAAGTGGTGAAGCAGAGCCACTTTCGGCAACTTATCATGATTTTAACCGCTTTGGGAGCCCTTATTATCTTTTTCAGGCACTAACATTAAGTTTTTGTCTATTTTTTTTCTAAAAGTTATAGGGCAGTTAATTTTTTAATATGACCGCCTTTAAAGAATATGTTGTTATTAAATAAAGGCTTACGAATTATATTAAAATTTAATATGTCACATTATCACAAAAAGTTGGCATAAGTCTTGATTCTCAATAGGTAGAAGTAGCCTTAAACAGTTTATAAGTATCAAATGATATATTAGTTTTGAGGCTCTTATAGTGACTATCATTATATTAACTTATAGTATAATAATAGTCTCAACCTGATGAATGACCTATTATTTGGTGCCTTTTTGTCTCCTTTACAGGCTTGACTTTTGGCATCTTAATGTTTGTTTATAAGGTTGGGATAAATTAATTAACGTAAGAAAGAAATTAATCTCATTTATAATCAAACATGAATCTCATGAAAAGCACATTTACCGATCTCTTTACCTTCAAACCGATACTCATCTGTTTGATCATGGTTGGACTGTATGTGGTATCCGCTCCCACATTGCAGGCTCAATCTACCCAAACAAATTTTGGCTTTACGTCGGTTCCGGCAGGATCCTATGTATCGACATCTACCGCGATTACACGACTGGAAGACCAGAATGCTTCTCTCAAGAATCAACTGGAAATTTATAACAGTTCTTCCCTGGAGTACAAGGTGGCACTTGCCAAATACCAGTTTTTTTCAGTGATTCTTCAAGCGCTCTATGATGGAAAGGAAACGAAAGAATCCCTCGAAATCGGATTAGGTTTTTTGACAACGGATGCGGCAGGTATCCTGTCAAAGGCGAAAAAACAGGAATTCAAGGATGAAGCTATTTCGCTACTCACTACTTAAAATCAAAACGGACGCTTGACGATTCCCATAGTTTAGATAACAATACAAAATCAACTCTCATGAATAAAGAATTTTTTACTCAAAACAGTTTAAAGTCTGTTTTCCTTCTGCTGATGGCGTGCTTTTTTGCCATATCGGGAGCGAATGCCCAGGCTTCTTATACTGGCCAGAACTTCACTATTCCGACCACCGGTACTTCAGGTCCCGGTTTCGGCACATGTGAGGTTGCCTGTGTTGGTACAGTAGCAAACGGAGCCAATATTACGCTCCAGGTTACATTGGCACACTCGTTTATGGGTGACCTTAGTTTGTGGCTTATTGCTCCATCAGGCCAGGTGCTTGAACTTTCTACCCGTAACGGTGGAGGTAACAACAACCTGAATGTTGTTTTCTCTGATGCTGGAGCAACTAACATCGCTTCGACACCCGCAACGTTTTCGACAGGGGCTGATGTGTGTCCACCTACTACTTTTGCCTATAACGGTACTTTCAGACCAGAAGGCAGAAATAACGTAGTAACACCATTCAACGTTGCTCCAAGTAACGTTCCATTAGTCGGAACATTTACATTTACAAACACTTTCTCCGGAATCAACGCCAATGGTATCTGGACATTCAGAGCAGATGATGGTGTAGGTGGAGATGATGGTTTGACCTGTGCATGGTCGCTTAATTTTGCAGGCGTAACTGTACCTACTTGTACTTTTGTTGGTGGCCCTGTGCTTCCAGCGCTTAACCTTTCAACAAGCGTTGTTAATTGTTCATCTAACCCAATTCCTGTACCTGCTGTAATAGCTGGCACAGCACCTTGCGTTGGTGCAGTGATATCTTATAGTGTTGACGGTGGTATGTTTGTAACATTGCCAATGGGTTCAACAACTATCCCTGGTTTACAATCAGGTGCACATAATATTATCTGGAGAGTGGTCAACTCTTGTTTGCAAACGAGCACAGCTACCCAGGTGGTCAATGTATCAGATGAGGTAGATCCTGTGTTAACTTGCCCAGAAAATATAACAATCAGTCTTGATCCAGGAGCTTGCTCCCAGATAATAGACTTTACAGTTACAGCTACTGACAATTGTCCTTTTGCCGGTCCGATGGGTCAGGTAAATACTATAAATACTGGGGGTAATGGTAACGCAGTCGGCGGTATGGTGTGGTTTAACATCAACAACCTGGCTGGAGAAGACATTACTGTAACCGAACTCGGAATGAATATTTCCAATGCAACGAATGTGAATGTGTATCGCAAAGCCGGAACACATGTTGGCTCTGAGACCAACCCCGGTGCATGGACATTGGTTGGTACAGCAAATGCAAATACAGGTCCGTTTTCAGGTCCCTTCCCAGGTAATGGAACAATCACTCCTGCACCTGTAACATTTATTGTACCTCCTGGTTTGCACGGGATTGCACTGCATATGGTTTCTGCATCGTCAAATTATACGAATGGTAATGGTCCTAACCAGACTTTTACGGATGGAACCATTACCCTTACATTGGGAAGTACTGCTAACGCAGCATGGGGTGCACCATTTACACCGCGTGTATTTAATGGATATGTAGCCTACGGAACAGCTAGTACAGCTGGAGAGGTAACCCAAACTCAAGGTATTCCTTCAGGTGGCGTTTACCCGATCGGTACTACCACCAACTGTTTTGAAGTTTCTGACTTAGAGGGTAATACCGCAACATGTTGTTTTGATGTAGTGATAAACGAATATCCTACACCAACTACCACCTTAGCTTGTAATGATAACGTACAGGTATCTGTCAATGAAAACTGCGAAGCATTTATCACTACCGACATGATCCTTGAAGGCGGCCCATATGGTTGTTATGATGATTATATCGTTGCGGTTCAGGGATACGGTTCCGGTTTCGGAGGCGTTACCATTGACAATGATGCTATCGGTGAAACCCTTACAGTGACAGTGACAGATCCTACTACCGGCAATAGCTGCTGGGGAACGATCTCTGTTGAAGATAAAATACCACCGACGATCGAATGTCGCGATGTAGTGATCATGTGTGGC
>JBBRDL010000089.1:0-16243 GCA_038203965.1 Chitinophagales bacterium
TTTACTTCCTTTCTCGATATTCGGGTCAAGATACTTTCCGGCATTCATATCCGCCATCTGCTTGACCAAGTCCAAGGCATATCCATGCCCTCCTACAGTCGGGTTAAATTTTTCTTCAAAGGTCATGGCATCCCCTCTCAGAGCAAGGACATTTTTGATGTCAAGGAAATTGAGATCGATCAGCGCATTCTCCGTATCCTCCTTGGTGAATCCACCACAGATGAGGTGCGGGACAGCCTCCACGCCGTACTTGTGCATGATCGCCGCACAGATACCTACGGTACCAGGGCGCTTGCGGATGGCCGTTTTCTCATAATACCCACTTTCATGCTTGGTATAGACGAATTCCTCTCGATGGTAGGTGACGTCGATAAACGGAGGTTTGAACTCCATCAGGGCATCGAGGAGGCGAAAGATGTCTGACATACTACCACCTTTCAGCGGTGGAAGGATTTCAAATGACATCAGGGTCTGACCCTTGGATTGGTTGAAAAAGTCTGTTACTTTCATACGAAGGGCGGTAAAGGTAACCCACCAGCCTAAAATGACAAAACCCCGGACCATTGTCCGGGGTATTCATCGCCATTGACTCGCGTCAATGTTTACTCAGGATCAACATTGTCTTTGTGAGTTGGGTATCTCCAAACCGGATCGTGTAGTAATACAATCCCTGGGCCCAACCGTGGTTAGTTATCTTAAATTCCTGCTTTCCTGCAGCAAATGTTTGTGTCATAGTGGTCAGCTCTACGCCTAGTGCATTGGTGATGAAGAGTGATACTTCACCCGCATCGGCAATCTCAAACGGGATAACCGTTTCTGATTCCCATGGATTCGGCCTGTTTTGATGTAGCTGAATTTCTTCTGCTTCGGCAAGTGATGATTCGTTTCTCCAATCCAACTCTAGTGAATAGATCTCCTGATGCTCATCATAAATCTCTGATTCCATGAAAGAATGCGCTATCGCAATCATATCACTGATCTTTCCTGCTTCGGTGGCTTTCATGACCAATTTGACGATTTCAGCAGTTTCAGCAGCTTCCTGAGGTGTCCATGAAAAGCGAACATTCGATTCGCCCACATTCCACATGTCCTCGGTCAATCCGGATGCAAGTGGTTCGATACGTTCCATGGTAGCTCCATCAAACACAAGGTCCCACTGGCCACCAAAGACTTTGTTGCCAAAATCTTGCAGTGACAATTCCACTTCAAATACCTCTCCCGCAGCAACAAATCGATCCACTGCTTCAAATGAAACAGATGCTGCACTACGAGGAGTGATCATCGCTGAATGCGCAATGACGGATGCATTGAGATCACCGATTTTGACACCCATAAAGTCTTCAATCACACCATTGTTGTCCACCATAAAAGAAGTATGCTGCTCATATGGCCATGGACTGTATGGATCCTGGAAGGTATAACTGACCGGGATAAACTCCCATGACCTGCTATTTGGAAAAACAGTATACATACCAAGGATTAGTTTCCTGATTTCAATCAAGTCGATAGCAGATACGTTTCCACTCTTATTGGCATCCGCAGCGATCAACTCATAAGGACTGCTGAATGGATTAATGCCAAGTAAGTGCTGTTGCAACCTGACCAGGTCAAGGGTACTGACACCATTTTTATGATTATCATTTCTGTCTGCTTCGAGTGTATACATTTGTCCTGCAGGCACCACCGGGAAATTGAATGAACCATTGACTGTGGTTGTCCAGGTACCAAATACTTGTCCACCTGTCAATAAGGTTATCCCCACATTTGACACCGTCTCACCATCTGCAGGTGTTGACACTACCCCACTGATTCCTCCCTGAGGCAATCCACACACCCCTGATGGATCTGTAAAGACGATCGTAGTAGAACAATATTCTGTGTTATCCCATTTATCCCATACATAGACATCAATAGGTATTTGAACACCCAGTGCAATGATATCTTCACAGGTAAAGGTTCTGCTTGGAACATAACTCGTTCCGGAGAAGGAGAACCTCAACTGATTTTCAGGTGTGCAATTGTCAAAGCTGCTTGCATCAAAATCCTTTGCCCATATTGTTACACTTCCTGTCGACGGCATGGGCACGGTACTCAAACCGTTGATACATACAGGTGTTGGTTTCTTGCAATCTTCAAGACGTATTCTGTCTTCACATGTCGTCAGATTGCCACAACCATCCCATACAGACCACACCACTTTGTAATGTTCATTTGGCTTATACGGATCATTGTATTCAAGTCCATACGCACGCAAGGTCAGATTAGGACTGAAGGCTGTATTCATTGGCAGATCAAAGGTCCCGTCAGCATTCATATTCACTTCGGTCGGAGATACTGCTACGATGCCTGATGAACTGTTTGGCGGATAGATTTTAACATCATAGGTGACTGTATGAGAACAAATATCTTCTATGTGCTTTTTGATATTCAGGTGTACAAAGCATGTCGTTTCAAAAGCAGGGTCAACCACTTCTGTCACTTCTTTATCGAGTGTGCAATAAACCCTGATATCATTCGTACAATCAGTGAATAAAGCACCCGCATCGTCTGTAATTTTGACTACCTGCGTGTATCTCCAGATACCTGCACCCGTTTGTGTATTGTATTGACACCAGTCAATGACTGTCCAGTCCCTTAAGATTTTCACACATGCGCCTTCTGTCTGTTCAAATCTTCTTTCTTTGAGATTGACACCGATCTGTGCACAGGCATCATTAAGGATGATAGGCTCAATCGTATCTGGTATACCGCAATGGTTTACTTCGATATCGGATGGCCAGATAACATCATCAGTAGGGTCAGATGGATTCTCGCTATTGATATAGAAAGGATCAAAATTGACCACCCATATACGTTGCGTACAGAATCCGATTCTTCCTGCCGGATCTGTGGCGGTAAATCTTCTTTGTATTAGTTTAACTGCTCCCGCAGGTGCATTACCTGGTAGATCATCGCCACTGCAATCATCAAATACCGTTACACGGATTTCGAGTTCAAGGTTACAGTTGTCTGTCACATACCCATCTCTACCCCACATATGTGGTTGCGTATAATTTGGATTCCCTGGATCATCAATGATGATGGACTGACGTGCACTCTGATCATACAGGAATCCATCGACTACGGTACCAAAAGCTCTGTTGTTAGGATCTTCAAGGATATCCGGATCAAACCAAAACTGACAGCTCACTTCAATATCCGGAGGACATGTGATCAGTGGAGCTACCTTATCCTGCACCTCTACCTGAACCATACAATAGTTTACATTGCCATGCAGGTCCATAACTTCAAGTTCTACGAGTATAAAAGGCTCTCCGGCATCGCAACATGCTACCGGTACGTACTCGCTATACAATAATCCTCTGTCAAAATCATCAACATCGCCATCAGGCTGATGTCCATACCCATTGGACGTCCAATCAAAATTGATGCAACTGAACATACGACGAGCTCTGAAAGTCACAGGACCACAATTGTCAAAACTTCCGTCATCCAGTGTAGTGGCAGGTAATAATGCTACACCCATCGGATCCTGATTGTTGATCGCTATGATCGTGTGTGCATCACAGTAAGCCGTCGGAGGCGTGTTGTCGAATAGATCCACGGTAGTATTGCAGATCGCCAGATTATCACAATCATCTCTTACTTCCCATTTAATCTGATATTGACCAAGTGTCAGTGGAGGCAGTATATACTCACCGTTAATCGGGAATATCTGCTGACCATTGAGTTTCAGTACATAGGTCAAAGGATATGATCCGCAACCATCGATGGCAGGCGGTGGGGTCAGATGTACTTCTGCACCGCAATCACCAAAATCTGATGGTGAATAAATAATGTCTTCGCATGTAATCACCGGTGCTTCGTCATCTTCCACATTGATGAGTTGTACATGCTCGATAATACTTCCTGAATTACACCAGTCGACAAGACTCCATTCCCTTTTAACGGTATAGGATGAACCACAATAAGGAATAACTTTATCAATATAGCCAATGAAGAATGTACCGCAGAAGGGTCCGGTAATACCACCTATGCAGGCAGGATCCGGAGTACCGTCGGGACGAATACATGCATTGCCACAATAGATCGTTGTATCACCCGGTAAAACAAACTGGTCAATCGTTCCACGACGGAGGTATAAGGTCTCCTGGCATACATCCGTATGTCCACTCTCATCGACTGCTGTCCATGTTCTGGTAATGATATTGGCATAAATGCCATCACACATGTGAATTTCTTCCTGATCGGTGTAGCTGATGATCGTGGTACCGCAATTGTCGATACCTGTCACTGCATAACGATTGCCTCCTATCGGAGTGACGTTAGCTTCAGGGCCCACCGGGTAATGAGGGATAGCCTCCGGTCTGATATCATCCGTACATTCCAGAGTGATATCTGAGCACGTGATCTCCGGTGGTAATTTATCTTCTATCAATAATTGTGTACAGCAGTAGTTTCCTGTTTCAGGATCGGTAATACATGCTTCAAGGAATGAACCGATATGAGGTCCTGCTACGAGCACACCATTCTGGAAATCGACAGTCGGATCACTGAACTCGATCACGTACTGATCATAACAACCATATTCATCGCCTTCAAGCAACATATCCGCAGTAATGACAGCCACACATTCAAGTTGTACGGAAACATGCAATGTATCCTGACAAGCGAGTTCAAATACTTCAGGATATTCCACGACTTCAACGGTAAAGGAACACTCTTCTGAATATCCCAACTGATCAGACACCATAAAGACAAGTTCAGAAATACCAACTGGGAAGAACGCCCCATCAATAAGTCCTGTGCCATCAATCTGGCTGATGATTGGTTCCTGGCCGCATAGTCCCTGTGGTGTCATGGTATAATTAACAATTGCACTACATTCACCCGGGTTGAGGAATACCTGGATGTCATCAGGACAATCCATGATAAATAAACCACCCACCAGGGTAACAATGATTTGTTCGATCGTCACATTACCCTGATCATCGGTAGCGGTGATTTCAATGAGTACTTCATTGTTCGTCATAAAATCATCGCATGTCAGGACCACCTGACTAAGCTCGATGGCCACTTGAGGATCACAATTGTCCACGATCGAACTAATCAATTGTTCTGGAGTGATTTCGATCACTTCACCATACTGGAATGATACTGATATATCATGCACAGTCAGCACTGGCCGAACATTGTCAACCATAAAAATCATCTGTGTATGTTCTTCAACATGACCGCAATAATCTATGCACACCCATTTGCGACCAAACTGGTATGGGGCTATTTCACCTAGTTCTATGGCATACATGGTATCCATTAGGTAGGAGCAGGCATTATTTGGCATGACCAATTCTCCAGTTAGATTCAGATCCATCATATCAGCATCACATGGGATGTACGCATCAGCCGGAAATACTACCTGAGCCATGCTATAATTCATCACGGTGATTTGCTGAACTGAAGATCTTGAATTGCCGCAAGGATCCGTCAATGTCCACACGCGCTGGATGATAGGGTCATTATCACAATTCTGAATGGCAGCCATATTGTCACTCCATGTTACTTGTATGTCATGGATGTTAGCACAATTGTCTGTAAATATTTCTACTTCGCCGGTAAATTCTAAATCCAGTGGATTGTCATCACAGTCGATGACCACATCAAAAGGTGTATAGAAAATCGGAGCAAGGGTATCAATAAATTGTATGTATTGTATAGCAGTGGAGAAATTACCACAAAGGTCAGTGGCTTTCCATACTCTTTCTCTTTGACCTGTTGCATTGCATAATGCAAGTCCGTTATCGATGTCTTTATAGCTGATCTCAATAGAAGAAGCAGTTGTACAGCCATCTGTGGCTGTTGCATAGCCTAGTTCGTCATCATCATCTTTGTACTCACAACTAATCGTCAGATTAGCTGGTAAAGTAAGTACAGGTGGCGTCAGATCGACTACATCAATCGTCTGAATACAACTATTAGAATTGCCACAATCATCGTACACCACCCATGTTCTGAACATGGTCCCTGTACCATTACAACCTGAAAGACCTGTTGTATTATCAAAATGAAGGAGATCCATTTCAGCAGGGGCTGTGCAATTGTCGCTTATCTCCGGTTTTCCAAGTACGGAAGGATCCAGTGACTCGCCGCAACTCACCTGGAGTGAACTGGCACATGTAATCGTAGGTGATGTAGTATCTACGATTCGTATGTTTTGTGTAACGGACTTTGAATTTCCACAACGATCTGTAACAATCCATGTACGTTTGAGTGTACCTGTTTTATTACAGCCGACGATACCTGTGGCATCATCTGATATGGCAACATTGAGCAATGCGCCCGGAGTACAATTATCAGAAGCTTCGATATTTCCTGTCACTGAAACGTCCAGGGAGGATTCACATGATACTGTGATAGCAGGCGGAGGTGTTACAACTGGTGCTTTGGTATCTACGATGGTCAGGACCTGCACACAAGTAGTTTTATTTCCGCAAGCGTCGCGAGCGGTCCATGTGCGATACAGGTTTCCTGTGTTATTACAACCTGTCAGATTAGCGACATTATCACTGTAGGTGATTTGAATGCCGATAGCAGGTGTACAATTGTCAGAGGCCAGTGCCCATCCTTGTGTAGCGGGTGAACGGTCAACCTCACAAGAAATAGCGTAGGAGGCAGGGCATTGAATCTCTGGTGCTTCGTTATCTACGATTTCTATCGTCTGAACGCACGTTGCGATGTTTCCGCAATCGTCTTCTGCTTTCCAGGTACGGTAGATGAAACCTGAACCGTTGCAATTACCTGACTGACTCAGATCATCTTGATAGGTGATTTCAATAAACAGACTGGCCGTACAATAATCTGTAGCTGTAGCCCTGCCATGTAATTGTGGACCTGTACCATCCTCACAATTGATCACAACTCCCGCAGGGCAAATGATGACTGGTGCTGTGGTATCAGCCACCGTAATGGTTTGTATACAGCTACCTGTGTTTCCACAAGCATCTGTCATATACCATGTTCTGAGGATCACACCTGTATTGGTGCAACCGGTCAGGCCGGAGAGGTCATCATCATAATCTAAAATCAACTCGCCAGATGCTGTGCAATTGTCTGTTCCTGTCGGATAGCCAAGCGCATCCGGGTTATTGTAAAAACCGCAATCGATGAGTGTATCTCTTGGGCAAATAACAATAGGAGGTGTATTATCGATAACGGTAATCAACTGTGTGCAAGTTCTTACATTTCCGCAGGCATCACTTGCAGACCACATCCTAAGGATAAGGCCTGTGTTATTGCATTCATTGAGTTGTGTATTGTCGGTATATGTGATTGTCACGACAGGTGTACAGTTGTCTGTAGCAGTTGCGTAGCCGGTAGCGGATGGGTGCGAAGAGTCTGAGCAACTAATCTCTACGTTAGCAGGGCATGTGATCGTTGGATCCGTGTCGTCTACAATCCAAATCTGTTGTACACATGTGGTTACGTTACCACATAGGTCTGTTGCAGACCAGGTTCTTCTGAGTATGCCTGTTCCGTTGCAACCAAATAACAATGTTTCATCGTCCGTGTATTCAATGACGAGGAGATTTTGCGGCGTACAGTTATCTGATGCTGTGGCCTCACCTGTAAAGTCAGGTGAAACGGAAGATTCACAACTTATCGTTGCAGGCGGTGGACAGGTTAACGTTGGTTTTAGCAAATCCGTAATGTGAATCATCTGCGTACAGCTCTTGCTGTTACCACAAGCATCAGTAACAGTCCATGTTCTCTGGAGTGTTCCTGTATTGTTACATCCCAGTGGGATGATTTCAATGTCTGCATAATTAACGGTCAGTGCGGCAACTGCTGTGCAGTTGTCACTCACGACCGGTGAGCCAGTGACCGCAGGCAAAACCCCTACTGCGCAATCGACTGTAATATTGATCGGGCATGTCACGGTCGGTGCTACCTGATCTATAATCGTAATCGTCTGGACACATTGTGCCAGATTTCCGCATCCGTCAATCGCTGTCCAGTGACGCTCTACGATGCCTGTTCCGTTACATACTTGCTCAATGACCTGATCAGTATAACCTGTAAAAACAGATCCGCATACATCGGTGGCTGTAAATAAACCTGTCGCTGCTGGGAGGGATGAAGCTTCACATGATATAGTAACATTCGCCGGGCAGGTGATAGCCGGAGGTGTAGTATCCTGGATCGTAATAAACTGTGTACCGGTTACTGTATTATTGCATGCGTCGCGGGCTACCCATGTTCTGACGATGGTACCTGTACCGCTGCATCCGGTGAGACCAAGTACATTATCAGAAAAGGTGATGGTGATATTTTCAACCGCCGTGCAATTGTCTGAGGCTGTTGCATTCCCGGTGATTTCAAGGGATGTATTTTGATCGCAGGATATAGTAAGGGAAGATGGTACAGTAAGTACAGGAAGCGTGTTATCAATGATAACGATGGTCTGAATACAGGATGCAATATTACCACACATATCCTTCGCCGACCAATGCCGGGTAAAGGTGCCGGTTCCGTTGCATTGGACGAGATTATGGGTTTGGTCAGTGTAGGAGATGGTGATCAGGTTAGTAGGCGTACAGTCATCGGTGGCAACTGCCATGCCCAATGTTGCCGGGGTCGTATCGGATTCACAGGAGATAACCTTAAATGCGGGGCATGTCAGTGTCGGTGACGTCCTGTCTTCGACCACAATGGTTTGTACACAAGTTGCTGAAGCACCGCATACATCTGTAGCTTTCCAGGTTCTGAGGAGCGTTCCTGTTCCCATGCATCCGTTCATCTGGCCGTTATTATCCTGATAGGTCACGGTGACATTTGGGGAAATAGCACAACCTGTCGTCGCCGTAGCCGTGCCAGTATTCGTTGGCGTAGGCGGGAGGCTGCAAGGGATGGTGAGGGTTGGGGGGCAGGTGATAGTGACTTGCCCTAGTATAAATACAAAAGGGGCTATCGCCAGCCATCCTGAAAGAACCCACTTAGCTGCCCTTCGGCAGAAGGGGTGGCCATGGGGGCTGGAACCTGGGTAAAAAGTAAGATTCTTCATGTTCGATCCTGTTGTCGCATAACAATTAATTGCCATGCATAAATTCCTGATAGCAAACATGAAGCAAAACGTATGCCAAAAACTTATAATATGTTCTCCCTAAGTAGAAATTCAAACATATTACGATGATTTACAATATGTTATGATTTTGGGGGAAAGGATGGCGGCAGCACGGCGGAAGGGCGGAAAAGTGGGAAAGAGAGGTTTTTGGGCGCTTTTCCCCCTTTGCCTCCTAAGGGGGTACCTGGAGAAGATGGTCATGAAATCCGTTCTGCCGTTTCCCGTTCTGCCGCCCCCCCTTTACCCTCCCGTTGTCCTTTTCAGAGTGGGATCGTCGATACGCCTCGACACACGTTGCTAGCTATCTGTTTCAAAACCATCTGCTATCCGAGTTGTTACTTACCCAAAAAAACATGAGACCATTTCTCTTTGTCCTTCTCCTTACGTTTTCCTTCCTTTCAGCTTCGACTGCCCAGCCGAAGACTTTTCATGACTTCATAGTGGTGGATATTGATGGCAAAGAAGTGAACATGAGTGATTTTAAAGGCAAGAAGATCCTCGTGGTCAACGTAGCCTCAAAGTGCGGAAACACCCCTCAATACGAAGGACTTGAAAAACTATATAAGAAATATGGGAGCGAAAAGTTTGTGGTCATCGGCTTTCCCGCAAACAACTTTATGGGCCAGGAACCAGGTTCAGACGAAGCAATCAAAGAATTCTGTAGTTCACAATACCAAGTGACCTTTCCGCTGATGTCAAAGATTTCGGTCAAGGGAAAAGACAAGGCTCCTATCTACCAGTGGCTAACCCAGAAATCAGAAAACGGCGTGATGGATGCCGAGGTGACTTGGAATTTTCAAAAATTTATGATTGATGAAAACGGCAAGTTGGTTGGCACAGTGAAACCAGGGGTAGATCCGGAAACGGCGGAGATCATTAATTGGCTCGAAGGAAAGACGGAATAAGTGGTTTGGGTTCCTGCCCATTGAATATAGCGTCAGGAGTACTTAGGATCAGTCATTAAATACTCGCTCAGAGACGCCAAGACGCAGGCACCATTTTCTCGCGCAAAGACGCAGCGGCGCAGCAAAAAAATATATACCTGCTTTTGAAAACGACTTACAGGATCCATACCTAATATTACCCCCTTTTGATTCGTTGTACGCGAGCATAGGTGCAACCTAAGCTCAACATATCATTCTTAAAAAATGAAAACCATTTTTACCACCCCTCTTCACTGGAATAGCTGCTACTTATACTACACTACACTGTGGCACGACCGGATATGCTCTATGACTAAGGCTATACCAACGGCAGCTGTAGTCTACCATCTATAATCCGTTCCACTGAACCGTATTGTAATTATCTATCTTTAAGCCACAACCCTTCTTTATGCAAGAAACGTTTATCCATCAGAATAAAATAAGGCAGATATTCTTCCTGTCCATCTTGGTATTACTGGGTGTATTACTGGTCAAAGAATTTATGGTCTTTCTACCGGCTTTCCTCGGGGCTGTTACCTTATATATTCTCATGCGGAAGCCGATGATATACCTGGTGCAAATAAGAAAATGGTCTAAAACCTTAAGTGTCTCGATGCTCATCATCCTATCCTTTTTGGTCATCATGATCCCTATCGGTGCCCTGATCGGAATGCTTACCTCCAAAGTAACCTTCGCCATTGAACACTCCAATGAACTGATTGTCGCTTTTCAAACACTTATCGGGAAATTGGAAGAACGAATTGGGTTCCAGCTGATCAGTCAGGAGAATCTCTATAAGCTAGGCAATTTTGTAGCAAAGACTATTCCTCAAGTACTCAGTGCTACGTTTGGCACGCTTGGCACCATCTTTTTTATGTATTTCATGCTTTATTTTATGTTGCTCAGTGGTCGGAAAATGGAGGAAGACCTCTACGAATACATGCCGCTGAAAGATGCCAATGTAGCTAAACTCGGGAAAGAAATGGAGAATATGGTTTTGAGTAACGCGATCGGTATTCCTGTCATTGCTTTGCTGCAGGGCGTGGTTGCATTGATAGGATATTTAATTCTTGGCGTTAATGAGCCATGGTTCTGGTTTGTCATTACTTGTATTACAGCTATGCTACCGGTAGTGGGTGCCGCTCTTGCGTATGTACCCGTGTCAATTATATTATTTGCAAATGACCATACATGGCAGGGGGTAGTTATGCTCATCTTTGGTTTTGGAGTTATTGGCACTGTAGATAATTTCTTTCGGTTTGCATTGGCTAAAAAATTTGCTGATGTGCATCCGCTTATAACGGTTTTTGGGGTGATCATAGGCTTGACCATGTTTGGATTCCTGGGGCTCATCTTCGGGCCATTACTCATCTCGCTTTTCCTACTGTTGCTTAAGATGTATTCAAATGAATTTTTTGTCAAGCAGCGAGAGATGCCGGAGACGGAGGAAAAATTGCTATAATGACTTCCCTACTCAAATGAATCACTATATAGGCAAGGTAACGCCTGATCAAGCTGAGGATCATTTTACATGGGCCGGGCGCATAGTCAATTATTATAACTTCGCTATTCCACGCGTATTCTGTATACTGGTTTATGAAACCATCCAGGTGGCACACGGCAAAATAACAGGATTGAGTATCTGGTCATTACTGTTTGCGCTGGTCATGATTTTGATTCCGGTTCCATTGGCCTTCAAACGGGTTTTTAAAGCTTAGCAGCATGCGATGATAGGGTTGATCGTGCGCAAATCTTACCTTTATAAGATCCTACGCCGAATCAATTAAAAAAAATGGAAGCTCAAATCATTGCACACACCACTGCCTGGATAAAGTCCGTGGTCATCGGATGCAATTTCTGTCCATTTGCAGCGAAAGCCATGGCAAATAAAAGTATCCGCTATGTGGTGATACAAGAGGCTACGAAAGACCATATTCTTGCTTCCCTCCGTGAAGAATTGAAGTTTCTCGATGAGCATGATGATATAGAAACGACCTTTATCATCATCCCGGATACCTATGCTGATTTTATATCTTATCTGACGCTTGTCGCATCAGCCGAAAAATCAATGGTCCGACTTGGATATGAAGGAGTGTATCAAATCGCCAGCTTCCATCCGGTGTATATTTTCGCTGATGCCACACCAGATGATCCTGCCAATTATACCAATCGATCTATTTATCCGATGCTACACATCCTGCGGGAAGACAGCATCACGCAAGCGCTCAACCATTATACAGATCCGGAAGATATTCCGCACCGGAATGTTGTTTATTCACGAGAAAAAGGACTGCAATACATGCAGCTGCTGCGCGCTGCTTGTATGACGTGAGGCGTGAGGCGTGAGGCGTTTTTTCCATCCGTTAAAAACGGCGTACATGTCTATTTGCTGATGATGTTCCTTTTGATTTGCCTTCCGAGGACGTAGGTATAACCTACGCCCACCTTTGGGGCGTGAGGCGAGAGGCGTGAGGCGTTTTTTCCTTCCGTTAAAAACGGTGAGTTGTGAGTTGTGAAGGTTGCTTTTGCTGAGCGGACGAAGTATTCGATGATTGCAGAAGGGTCCGTACGGACGCCCAACTTTGGTTTATTGGTTCTGGCTCCTGACAAAACCCTGCAAACTTCTAACTTCTAACTCCTAACTTACTTCTTATCTTTTTTCTTAAAATCTCCTCGCTTCCACGCCTGGATAAACTGTTGCCATGCGAAGGCATTGAAGAGATTGATTGGTTTGATCTGGCCTTCGGAATAATAATCCTGAGATTGTTGCCTCAAGTATAAGGCTGTATGTTCCGGGCCGTCGGATGGGAGATACTCGCGGAGTTGGCTCATCGCTTTTTCGGATAAATTTTCGGCGGCGATGTCTTCGAGATCATCGTGGACATCCATCGCCAGAAATTCCCGGATAAAATAATCAGGATCCGGCCAGGGATATACGATAGCCTCCGGCAATAAAAAAGTATCCCTTGAAATGATCTGAAATATCGTATATCTGTCACGGTCGAGCGAGTCAGGCACATGATAAAATGCATCTTTAAATCCCAACACAGAAAAGACAAGCGTCTCTCCAGTACGAACCACTATCGAAAAGAATCCTGAAAAGTCTGTGAGCGTACCTCTGTTGGTCCCTTGAACAGCTACCACAGCATAAGGCACAAACACCGGTCTATCATTCTCCTCTGTAATCACCTTCCCGGATATCTGGACGATTCTTTCGAGTGCGGGGCTATTATGCTGAGCCACTATGTCATTTGCTGCAAAAAGCAATATGAATGCCCCTATTGCAAAAAACCGCCCCAAAGAATTAAAGCCGTGTGGAAAATGCGTCATAAGCTAAAGGTAGGGATTGATTCCAGTTCTAACGATGCTCCTATCAAATTGACACATGAAGTACTCCTTTTTTAACAGGTTCTTAACCTATCCGGACTAAAATGAATAAATGTCCAATGCTTGCTGCAACACCTCCTCCATCCTATCTACATAGATAAACTGAACCCCCTGAATATACTCAGGCTTGATCTGCTCTATATGACGCTTATTGGCTATAGACAGGATTATATGTTTGATACCGGCCCTTTTCGCGGCTAGCACCTTTTCTTTGATACCTCCAACCGGCAATACTTTTCCACGCAGGGTAATCTCCCCGGTCATGGCCATATGGCTCTTGACAGGTTTCTTTTTAAAGGCTGATGTAAGTGAAGTCAGCATCGTAATCCCCGCAGAAGGTCCATCTTTTGGAATAGCTCCTTCCGGGACGTGAATGTGCAGATCCGTATTTTCAAAAGTAGCCGCATCGATCCCAAGTACATCTCCATGCGCTTTGATAAAACTTAGCGCTGTAGTAGCTGATTCCTTCATCACATCACCAAGGTTACCTGTGAGTGTGAGTTTTCCTTTGCCGGGGCTTAGACTTGATTCGATAAACAGGATATCACCGCCAACCTTTGTCCACGCAAGGCCTATCGCTACCCCACTGTTATGCACTTCTGTGTACAAGGTCGGATCATATCTTTCAGGCCCGAGTATATCAGGTAATTGCGTTTTAGAAATCGTTGTATTGTATTTCTCTTCCATGGCCACCTTTTTAGCTACATGGCGCATCACGGAAGCAAGTCGTCTATCGAGACTTCGGACGCCTGATTCACGTGTATAACTTTCAGCCATCTCCCGCAAGACATCATCTTTCAATTTGACATCAGCAGGTTTCAACCCATGCGCCTTACGCTGGCGTGGAATCAAATGTTTTTTGGCGATCTCTATTTTCTCTTCTGTACTATACCCGCTTATGTTGATGACTTCCATCCGATCGAGGAGCGCAGGCTGTATGGTCTGCAGGGAATTGGCTGTGGCGACAAACATCACTTTAGACAAGTCATATTCGAGCTCAAGGTAGTTATCGTAAAATGTTGAATTCTGCTCCGGATCTAACACCTCCAGCAACGCAGATGACGGATCGCCTCTGAAGTCTTTCCCTACCTTATCGATCTCATCTAGGATAAAGACAGGATTGGAAGCTCCGGATTTTTTAACGGATTGAATAATCCTTCCCGGCATCGCACCTATATATGTCTTACGATGGCCTCGAATTTCAGATTCATCGTGGAGTCCACCCAGCGACATACGCACAAACTTCCTTTTCAGCGCTCGCGCTATTGATTTGCCCAGAGACGTTTTACCTACACCCGGAGGACCTACGAGACAGAGTATCGGAGCTTTCATGTCACCCTTTAGTTTAAGTACCGCGAGGTGTTCCATGATTCTGTCTTTCACTTCTTCAAGACCGTGGTGATCTTCGTCCAGTACTTTCTTTACATTTTTTAGATCAAAATTGTCTTTGGTAAAATGGTCCCAGGGCAGATCAAGTAACAACTCTAGATAATTGAGTTGAAGACTATACTCGGCCACTTGTGGATTGATCCTGCGAACCTTTGCGATCTCGCGATCAAATGTATCCTGCACTGTCTTACTCCACTTCTTCTTCTTGCTGCGTTCTATCAGGTTGCGTATCTCAGATTCCTGTGGATTCTGCCCCAGCTCTTCCTGGATTGTTTTCAACTGTTGATTGAGAAAATAATCGCGTTGTTGCTTTTCGATGTCTACGCGGACCTTCGATTCGAGCTGGCTTTTGATTTCAAGCATCTGCATTTCATTATGCATCATCTTGAAAACTTCATTGGCCAGGGTATCCAGATTTTCTATTTCGAGAAGTTGCTGTTTCCGTAAATGGTCGATAGCCAGATTGGAAGAAATAAACCCAAGCAGGTGGATGTCGCTTTTGATATTACGGATCATCACTACTGCTTCCGAAGGGATATTTGGAGACAGTTTAATTATTTTCTCGGCCAGCTCACGGATCGAGCCGATGATAGCTTCAAATTCAAGCTTCCCCGCAGCAGGAATATAATTACGTGGTTTTACCCTCGCCACCATGTATGGATCCACTGAATCCATCTGGACCATATTAAACCTCGACCTTCCCTGAAGAATGGCCGTGATGGATCCGTCCGGCATTTTTAGGATTTTGAGGATCCTGGCGAGCGTTCCTACCTGAAAGAGATCACTTACGTCGGGGTCTTCCGTTTCTACATCCTTCTGGGCGAGAACGGCTATCTGCTTATTGGTATCATGCGCTTTACGAACAGCTTTCATTGACTTCTCCCTGCCTACCGTGATCGGAATCACAATGCCTGGATAAAGGACAGTGTTTTTAAGTGCCAGGACGGGCACTAATTCGGGCATATCTTCCCCATTATGAGGCTCATCATCTTCGTCCACCGAAATAATCGGCATGAACTCACTCTCCTCAGCTACAATATTTGCCATCAAAATATCTTCAAACATATCAATCGATAATTTCGGAATAATGTTGTGTTTATAACGCTATTGGAGGTCAATTATCATTCCATAGGGCAGATTGCTGACAATTGGCGCCTTTGCAGGCAAATGGCCTGACAATAAGTCATGCAAAGGCTAAGGCGAAGGCTGAGGCCATTTGGTAATCACTGCTCTACGCCCTACACCTCGATTTCCTCCAGGCTCCCTGTCCAATTGGTGATTGCAAGATCAAGGAAATTCTTATTGTACTTGACGAATGATCAATAGATAGGGATTTACGGGTAACTCACCCCCGCCCCTCTCTCAGACCACAGACTTAAGTTAGAAACAGTTTTTCTCCAGAAAGAGGGGAGTGTGATTGGCA
>JBBRDL010000090.1:0-16048 GCA_038203965.1 Chitinophagales bacterium
TGGAGAGCTGCCGCAATCAAACCGAGGAAACAAAATTTATCGTCTGCAATGCGGATGAAGGTGACCCTGGTGCATATTCCGATAGATATATCATGGAAGAACGACCTCATTCCTTATTGATGGGAATGATGATCGCGGGATACATAGCCGCTGCGAAATATGGTGTCGTCTATATCCGCGGTGAATATCCGGAATCAGTGGATATCATCAACGAAGCTATCGCAGATTTACAAAATCAAAATCTGTTAGGAGAAAATATTCAAGGCTCAGGGTTTGATTATCAGTTTAAAGTGATCAAAGCACTTGGCGCATATATCTGTGGTGAAGAAACCGCGTTACTCTCCTCGATTGAAGGCCAGCGACCTGAAGTGCGCGTGCGTCCGCCTTATCCGACCCAACAAGGTTTGTTCAACAAGCCAACCGTTGTCAATAATGTGGAGACGCTCGCCAATCTTCCCTTTATCATGTTGAATGGCGGTAAAGCATTTGCTGCTATTGGCACACAAAAATCGACAGGGACTAAATTGATTTCCCTTGATGGATACTTCAACACACCTGGGATTTACGAAGTCGATATGGGCACGCCACTATCGAATGTTTTATATGGATTGGGAGGAGGATTCCGCAAACCTGTAAAAGCAATGCATATCGGTGGACCACTTGGTGGATTAGTACCGGTGACAGAAGTGGACAGGCTGACGGTTGATTTTGATTCATTCGCAAGAGAAGGATTTTTGTTGGGGCATGCATCTATAGTATGTATACCTGAAGATTATCCGATCATCCAATACCTGGAACATCTCTTCAGGTTTACTGCTCATGAAAGCTGTGGAAAATGTTTCCCTTGCAGATTGGGCTCTACGCGCGGATATGAGATGCTTGCCAAAGCGCAACAAGGTGATTACAAGATAGACACTACACTAATGGAAGATCTCCTCGAGACGTTGGAGACCGGCTCATTGTGCGCATTGGGCGGAGGACTTCCGCTGCCAGTCAAGAATGCCATGAAATATTTTAAAACAGAACTTGCACCGTTCTTTAATTCATAAGACATCATGTCACTCACAGCATATATCAACGACCAGTCATACGCTATCCGAGAAGGAGATACCATCCTTAAGTTTGTGCGCAGGCATTTTGGTCAGGACTATGTCCCCACTTTGTGCGATGCACCTAACCTTGATCCATTTGGTTCATGCAGGGTATGTAGCGTCGATGTCGCACTCGCCAAAGATGGCCCTTCTAAAGTGCAGGCTTCGTGCCATACACCAGTCATGGCCCATTCGTATATCTATACCGATAGCGAACGCATCACAAGGTTGCGAAAAAATATAATCGAACTGGTACTCACAGATCATCCACTGGATTGTCTCACTTGTGAGGTCAACAATAACTGTGAATTGCAAACCGTAGCGGCTCGAGTAGGTATTCGAGATGTCCGATATCCTGCAGGTAAAAATCATCTCGACAAACAGAAGGACAAGAGTCATCCATACATGACTTCTGATTTATCAAAATGTATTAATTGTTTCAGATGTGTTCGTGCCTGTGATGAAGTGCAGGGTGAGTTTGTGTTGAGTATGGCTGGCAGAGGTTTTGACAGTCATATCGTGAAGGGTTTTGAGCAATCCTTTTTTGAATCAGATTGTGTGAGTTGCGGAGCCTGTGCACAAGCATGTCCAACATCTGCGATATCAGATGTGTTCGAATCGAAATCGGTGGTGGCGGATGAAAAGATCAGGACGGTCTGCACGTATTGTGGCGTAGGCTGTAATCTTGATGTAACCGTAGTCAATAAAAAAGTAAAATCCATTCAGGCGCCCTACAATGCCGAAGTCAACGAGGGTCACACTTGTCTAAAGGGGCGTTTTGCCTTCTCATTCTACAATCACCCTGATCGCCTGCGTACGCCACTCATCCGAAAAGATGGTGAACTTGTACCTGCCACTTGGGATGAAGCATATGAGTACATCGCCTCGAGGCTCACCACCATTAAAAATGAATATGGTCCTGACTATATCGGGGGTATTTCTTCAGCACGTTGTACGAATGAAGAAAACTACCTGATGCAGAAATTTATCCGCGCCGTCATTGGTACAAACAATATTGACTCTTGTGCGCGTGTATGTCATTCGCCGACCGCGCTTGGTATGCAGCGGACATTTGGCACAGGGGCGGCAACTAATTCTGTAGTCGATCTCAAGTATACTAACCTCATCATGGTCATAGGTGCAAACCCGACTGATGCGCATCCTGTCACCGGTGCTAAGATGAAACAGTTTGCCATGAAGGGAACATCCATTGTGATAGATCCTCGTCGTACAGAAATGGCCAGGTATGCAACGTATCATTTACAGTTGCGTCCGGGCACCAATGTGGCGATGCTGAATATGCTACTTTATTTTATTATCAAGGAAGGACTAGAGGACACATCCTTTATTGAAGGACGTACAGAAGGCTATGAAGATTTCAAAAAGCATATCCTCAGCCTCGATGTCAATGAGCTGGAAAAAATAACCGGTGTCAACAAAGAACTCGCGCGCCAAGCGGCTATGGCTTATGCCAATGCGCCAAATGCAATGTCTTTTCATGGACTTGGTGTGACGGAGCATTCTCAAGGTACTTATACCGTCATGCTTATTGCTGACCTCGCCATGATCACCGGCAACATCGGCAGACGTGGAGTGGGAGTGAATCCATTACGGGGTCAGAACAATGTGCAGGGAGCTGCGGATATGGGTTGTCAGCCACATCAGGGTGCTGGCTATATGGATGTGACCCTTCCAGAAAATCATCGTTTGTACGAGGACTTTTATCATGCGAAACTTCCTTTACATGCAGGTTTGAAGATACCGCAGATGTACGATGCTGCACTTGATGGAAAACTAAAAGCGATGTGGCTGATGGGAGAAGATAACGTGCAGACGGATCCGAATACTAATCATGTCATCAGTGCCTTAAGCAAGCTTGATCTCTTAGTGGTCCAGGAAATATTTATGACGGAGACTGCAAAATTGGCACATGTGGTACTGCCTGCTTCTTCTTTTCTTGAAAAGAGCGGGACCTTTACCAATGGGGAGCGAAGGATACAACGAGTACAAGCTGTAGTGCCTCCCATCGAAGGAACAAAGCCTGATGGACAAATCATCGCGGAGATCATGACCCGGATGGGATATCCGGAACCTGATTATGATCCTGCTCATTTACTTGAAGAAATTTCAAAAATAGTACCCTTCTTTGCCGGTGTCAAATGGGATGAACTCGGGGACAATGGCAAACAATGGCCAGTCAAACCAGATGGCACGGATACAGAGATCCTGCATATCGATACCTTCAAACGTGGTAAGGGAAAATTTCAGGTGGCCACCTGGAAAGAATCAGAAGAGATCGTCAATCACGGCGCGGAGTATCCATACATTCTAACTACCAATCGGGAGCTGGAGCATTACAATTGCGGCACGATGACACGCCGCACCGGCAATGTGGAGATTCTCACTGATGACGTCTTATTGATCCATCCCGATGATGCAGCCAATCATCTGATCCATGAAGGTGACTTTGTATGCATCATCAGCGCACGCGGCAAGATCGATGTCAAAGCCCATCTTACAGACGAAGTCAGACCCGGTATTCTTTCCTCCACCTTCCACTTTCCAGAAGTCAAGATGAATGATCTTACTTCAAGCGTAAGCGACAGCGAAGCGATGTGTCCTGAGTACAAAGTTGTTGCTGTCAATATTCGAAAGAGCAAAGGACAGTACAAGGCAAAAGCGCAGAATGGAGTTCCTGTTTAGGCGGGCTTAAGGCCAAAGAGGCCAAAGAGGCGAAAGAGGCTGAAACGTAAATTAAACCGGGTCCCTGAGCTTGTCGAAGGGAAGAGGTTGAGTACCTTTCCTTCCTCCGCCACCTTCGCGCAGCGAAGGGGCGGTAGTTGAGGGACCCTGAACTGACCATTGACAATGGAAGGGTATAGTGAAATCAAACTGCGGCTCTGCGCAAAAAAAAAGAGGCGAAAGAGGCGAAAGAGGCTCAAGAGGCGAAAGAGGCCAAAGAGGCCAAAGAGGCCAAAGAGGCGAAAGAGGCTGAAAGGTAAATTAAACCGGGTCCCTGAGCTTGTCGAAGGGAAGAGGTTGAGTACCTTTCCTTCCTCCGCCACCTTCGCGCAGCGAAGGGGCGGTAGTGGATGGACCCTGAACTGACCACTGACAATGGAAGGGTATAGTGAAATCAAACTGCGGCTCTGCGCAAAAAAAAAGAGGCGAAAGAGGCGAAAGAGGCTAAAGAGGCTAAAGAGGCGAAAGAGGCCCAAGAGGCCAAAGAGGCGGAAGGGGCAAAAGAGGCGGAAGGGCAAAGGGGGCAAAGGGGGGGAGAAAAATCAAAAACATTCCATGGTAGATATAACCCATAAAATAATAACCCACCGCTCTGCCATAGCAGAAGCAATCGTTGCAGTGAGTAAGCAGGAGACTATTGACGCCATACGCAACAAGACCGTCCCGAAAGGCGATGTCTTTGAAGCCAGTAGAGTAGCGGGTTTATTTGGTATCAAACGTACGAGCGATATGATCCCTGATTGTCATCCGCTTCCGATTGAATTTGCAGCCGTGCGACATCGTATTGAAGGATTGGAGATTATCATTGAGACAGAAGTGCACACATTGTATAAAACAGGTGTTGAAGTAGAAGCCATGCATGGTGCATCTGTCACCGCATTGACGATCTATGACATGCTCAAGCCGATTGACAAGGGAATAGAGATCAGGAACATCAGGTTGTTGAGCAAGAAAGGAGGCAAGTCCCAATACGCAGATATACTCAGCCGGAAATTAAAAACCGCTGTAGTAGTTTGTTCCGATAGCATATCAGCCGGAAAGAAAGTTGACTTTGCCGGAAAAGCGATCATAGCCAAGCTGAAAAAAGTGGATGTAGACACCGAAGATTACACCGTCATCCCTGATGAAATTCCTGTGATACAAACTAAGGTGCAGTCTTTATATGATGACAAGTTTGACCTGATCATTATCACCGGAGGCACAGGCTTATCACCGAGAGATGTAACCACGGAAGCAATACGTCCGATGCTGGACCGTGAGATTCCCGGCATCGCCGAAGCCGCGCGACAATATGGCCAACAACACATGCCCTATGCGATGCTTTCCAGAAGTGTTGCCGGCTTAAAAGGCAAGACACTCATCCTTGCATTACCAGGCTCCACCCGAGGAGCAGAAGAAAGCATGGATGCCTTGTTTCCCTACATCCTCCATATTTTCAAAGTGGCGGAAGGCATGCCACATAGTGAATAAACTCACCCGCTGCATCGCCTTCATTTTTTTAAGATCACTTCGAAATTGTTCAAATCCAATGACTAAAAAGCAGGAACCAAAGTTTTAAAAATCACCTCGAATCAGTAATAATCCGTCGCTCAAAACTGTTCGAGCTGCAAGGATGAATTGTTTCAAGCATTGACAAGTCTCATGTTGTTAAGTCATAATCAAGAAACAATATGTGAAATACGCCTAAGCGAGCCAGCAAATAGGATCGCTATGCTATAGATCTACTACCAAAGCGAGTTTTTTGAGCGACTAGCGTTTGGTTGGTGAGCTGTAGCAATAGGAAGCGGGTGAGGAGGTCGAACCATGGTTACTTTTTGGGCAATGCAAAAAGAACACGTATCTCCACGCTTCGTGCGCAACGAATTCACTTCGCACTCTGGCGAAACCCAAACTTCGCCTGCTGCAAAAACGTATGCGGCATCTCCTCATCACCTTGATACCCAAGTTCAACCTTTTCACCACTGTCAGGAAAATGGACAGTGCCGAAGATATAGTCCCAGATGCTCAGGGAGATACCATAATTGATTCCATATTTGAATTGGGTCGGAAAGTATTTTGCATGATGCCACGTATGCATCTGTGGATTGTTGAAGATGTATTTCAATGGACCCATTGGAATCCTGATATTGGAATGATTGAAATGGCCGATACTCAGGGCTATGATATGCACCACGAAAAATTCCTGAATTCCAAAACCGATCATCGCGAGCGGGATGTATTCAATGGCGCGGTACACGACGTTTTCCATCCAGTGATAACGCAGATGGGTCGCAAAGCCTAATTGTTTGGCGGAGTGATGTACTTTATGAAATTGCCACAAGAAAGGTACACGATGTAGAAGACGATGGATATTCCATTGGATGAAATCTCTTACTACGAACATGGTTATTAATTGCACCCAAATGGCCCAAGCAGCAATTTCAATAGCTACAAGGTTGCGTATGCCAAATACATTGAAGAGAAAACTATTGAAGGCTTCTACAAACACGCTCGATACGGCATTGTATCCGATCAGAGAGAACAGGAAGAAATTGAAAAACATATAAAATACATCCAGCCAGAATTCTCTGGTCCATGCACCCTGCTCCTTTTTCCATGGACGGAAATATTCCATGGAAAAGAAGAATAGCGAAACCCCGATCAGCCAATAAAAGTAATTATGCCAGGACGGCGTCGTGATCTCATGAAACAGGTAATTGGCGTAACCTTTATAGGCATTGATGAATATTTCGAAATAATACTGAAGGTCCATAGACTCTATGCCATTTATTGCAACTCAAAAGTACAAGCAATCCAGTCTAGACTTGTGTCTCATAAGTTACAGATGAAATGAACGGTTCGCTGAACTTGTTCTGAATTTCTTAATCATTGAAAACCAATTGATTAGCTCTATTTAGATATGTATGTTTTACAAAATGTAAAATAAGTACGTCAAAAAGTAAAATAAACCATACATTTAATTAGTTATTCATCCATCATCAAAAAACAACACTAACCTCCTAAACATATCAACTTATAAGCCCATAAGCCCATAAGCCCATAAGCCCATAAACCCATAAGCATATAAACCCATAAGCATATAAGCCCATAAGCATATAAGCCCATCAACCCATCAACCTATAAACCCATCAACCCATCACCCCATCACCCCATCACCCGACTTTCTCCTGTGACCATTTCGCACGGAGTACACAGCGTTCATGGAGAAATTTACTTTATCACAAAATCACTACATAATTATGAACCAAAAACTTCTCTTGCCCAACCGCTTCAAGATGATCGGCTGGACAATCCTGATCCCCGCCACTATAGCCGGAATCATCCTCACCACTACGGGGTATGAAGCCGAGTGGCTAAATGCAAAAGTATTGACCTTGTTTTATGACGAGATGGGTATTTTCTCCGATGTTATGATCGATAAGTTCGGCCCTTTCGGGATGATTGAAGCAAACATCACCAATACGCTGGTTGGGGTAGTCTTTCTTATCGGTGGCCTGATGGTAGCTTTTTCTAAAGAAAACCATGAAGATGAGTTTATCGCCAACCTCCGTCTCTCTTCATTACTCTGGTCGGTGTGGGTGAATTACATCTTGTTGTTGATCGCCTTTCTCCTGGTATATGGACTTGCGTTTTTGCACATTATGATCTACAACATGTTTACTATCCTGATCATCTTTATCATTCGCTTTAATTACATTTTGTACAAGAGCACTAAATCTATGGCTGATGACAAATAGGATAAAAGTAGAACGCGCCATCCTCAACCTGACCCAGGAAGACCTGGCCAATAGAATCTCCGTCAGCCGCCAGACCATCAATGCCATGGAAGCGAATAAGTACGTGCCGTCGACGGTGCTTGCGCTGAAAATAGCACGCGTGTTTAATAAGCCGGTAGAGCAGATCTTTTTTCTGGAGGATGAAGATTGAGCAACTAGTATAGCTTATGGCTTATGGCTTATGGCTTATAGCTTATGGCTTATAGCTTATGGCTTGTAGCTTATGGCTTATAGGTTATAGTTAAAATCTGAAGTCTGGAGTCTGGCATCTGAAATCGCAATTATCCCAATCCGCGTTATGATTGGTTGCCATTTTGGAGGAATTCCAAACATATGACAGCAAGTTGGTCTTTATCAACCGTTTCCAGCGGATGTTTAAACCCTTCTATGATTTTCAGATGTCCGTTTTTTAATTGGTTCGTTGTGAGCTCAGATTCTTCTATGCTTACCATGTGATCATCCGTCCCAATACAAATCAATACCTTGTTTTCAATGGATGCTAAATCTGCTGCAGTCATAGCCTTGCCGGCTCCGAGCTCCGTCATCATCTCACCGGTAAGTCTCATGATTTTCTTCCAGTCCGCGGGTTGATGTCTCGCAGCAAGCGACGCTGCAAATGCCGGTATTTTCTTCTCAATCACATCAGGATTCATCATTCGTACTTCCTTTGCAGCTTCTTCAGGATCCCATTTAAACTTAGTGCCCAGCGTAATGATCCGCTTGACGCGTGCAGGATAATCAAGAGCCAGTTTAAGCGCTACATAACCACCCATACTATAACCAAAAATGTGCGCACGAAGCACTTGATGTGCATCCATAAATGCTGTAGTATCCTCCACAAATTTGTCAATGGTAAAAGCTCCATCAACAATCGTCCCCCCATGACCCGAAAAGTTTATCAGGTAGACGTTATAGAATTGCGTGAGTATTCTTTTCAATTCATCAAACTGATCCTTACTCCCTAAGGCCCCATGCAGTAGTATGAGATTTTGTTTCATGACTATTTATCTATGTTATTAACGTATGGAAAGGTAGTGCACCTTACCCTATCAGTAGCATGAATGAACCGAATTGAATTAGGGGGTTAGTGGAGGGGGGTCTTTGCTTTTATCTGACTCTAGTATACGCAATACCTGTTGAGGATAGGGGAACTCGATATGGTGCTCAGCCATAGCTTTAAATATTGCTACACGAAGTTCGCTTTTGATATTCTCTACCCGGAAAACCTGGGAGCACCAAAACATTATCGTGATTTCAACACTCCAATCTGCAAAGCTCGCGATACGAATCGATGGTGCGGGATCAGAGGCAACAGCTTTATGTTGAAGAGTGACCTCCTTAAATAGCGCCATGACAGCAGTGATGTCCGCATCATAAGATATATTGACTGTTATTTCAAATCGTGATGTGTGGTAGCTATACGTCCAGTTGACCACCTTGCTCTGGGTGATCACGGAGTTAGGCAGGATGATAAATTTATCCTCCCGGGTCATGACAGTGGTCGTCCTCAGCTTGATTTCCTTTACGCGGCAAACAATGCCATCCACTTCAATCACATCATTAACTTTAATCGTTCCGTCAAAAAGGATGATGATCCCGGAAATAAAATCATTAAACAGATGCTGAAGGCCAAAACCGATACCTACAAGAAGAGCTGCGGAGCCTACGAAAAGGACTGATAGATCAAAGCCAAGCATGGTAATCCCGACAAAGACTGAAATGACGATCAGCGTATAGCGTAGCAATTGTTTAACCGAGTATTTTGCTCCTTCATCAATTTTTTTATTCTTTTTGATGCCACGGGACAACAGGTGTAATATGATATTGGAGAAAACGATCAGGATCACAACCCAAAGCAGGTTGTGCACATGGAGGGTATACCCCCCTAAATGAATCAGTTCATAATCAAGTATTTCTTCCATAGCCTTGTTGTTGCGTTCTACTGGTAGTCCTCAATGAAAATTTGAAAGTAGGACTTTCTAAGGACTTTATCCGGAGCTGGGTTTGTTTCGATCAACAAGGGCAATCTCAAGTCTAATGGAAATAAGGCGGCTGACGGTTTATTTCGCTTTGTAATAGAGGCAGAATAAGCTTTCATTTATTTTCGCCATTCTATTTTTACAGCTGAGATTTTTTCGTCTTCTAGTCGAATATCAGGCAGCATCATAAAGCCATTGCGCAAATAGAAGGACAATGGGGAATGGTATGGTTCACCGTTTTGTCTGACGTCACGAGGATGATCAATGACCCATCCGTGGAGATGAGATTCCCTTTCTTTCATCAGATTCAAAAGTAAATGACCATAACTATTGCGTTGAAACGCGGTATCTATAATGATGGAAAACCACCTTTCCCCGGCCCGGTCAAATGTAAAGGCCCATCCAATTATTACTGTTTCCTCACTTACGATGAGATAATGTGTTTGATTTGAAGATGAAATTAGAAATTCATCAAAGGAGGAAGGCGTGACGGCCAGTTGTTGAGGATATTCCCTATTCCATATATAGCGAATGTTTTCTTTTTGTTCAGGCCCGAGTACAGATGTTTTTATAATCTTCATGGACGCGGTGACTTCGAGGGTTGTTTGTTTTTCTCTTTTTTCAGAAGATAAACTTCTTCGTCGACATCAGCAGCTCGTGTAAGGTATGTAAGCACGATAGTTTCATTGATATCATCAGAAGTCATGAAATCTTTATAGTACACTTCTTTCCGGGTGCCCTTGTCGAGGTATTTTATTTCATCCTGGAGTAAAAATCCTTTTGTCAAACCCAGTCGAACTCCTTGTTGGCTCACTTTTCCCCAGGGAACTGAAGCGGGCCATATAAAACAAATGTTGGCATGCCTTTTAAAATAAGGGACGTTGTAGGCCAGTTTTTCACTGCAATCCGGTATAGCCTGATAGACCAGTTCACGTAATCTTTCAACCATCATCAGTTCATCCGCGGGGAGAAAATCAAGGATTCCTGGGTATTCCTGAAAGAAACATCCTGCATTTTTCGTTTCAAATGATATGATGTATTTTTCATTCTGGAAAGAGGTTTTATTCATTATAAAACTTAAGTACTAACTCATGATAAGCATAGACATCCTTCGGTTTAGCGTTGATCATTTTTGTCATCAACTCAAGTTTAGCAGGTGACTTAATTTTCATTGACTCCGCCCACAAAGCCACCTCAGTCAAAACTTGTTTTTCATCATGGTTGACAGACACATTAATTTTTGTTTTCTCAAGGAATAGCTTCCTGCATTGCGTCTCTGCCAGCAACCGATTGCTTTTAAATGTCTTTTCAATCATTCTGGTGACTTTGACAATGATATCGGGCAGATTTGGAGGGATTTTCTGGCCAAGAGAAAGTGCTATGTTGCTCCAGGTAAATTTTGTTAATACGGTTACACTTGATTTGTAGCCTTTCCTGGTCTTAATTTTTTCAGCTTCATTCCGGGCTAACGTTTTCAGTTTCTCATCAAGCGGCCTAAAGCCAAAGCGATAATAAAACCAAAATGCTCCGGATGCAATGCCATCGGGATTGTCAAGTCCATACTGATAGGGCTCCACTTCGAAATAGCTAAGGTTGAAAACATGGCGGTAAACCCGCAATAGTTGGGCCATGAGATAAGCGGATTCTCCGTTTCGATAGGGCTTGAATATATTGATTCCAAAATTGGCCCTTTTCCCGAATACCCATGCGCCACCATAGGACACAGGCAATCCATTTTTAAAGGCAGTGTATCCAACATAGGACTCTAGCGGCAATTGCCTTGATGGTATCATGCCGAAGATAGCCACGCTGATCCCTCTCTCCAAAGTATAAACTCTCAAAGAATCTTCATCCATATAGGTGCACGGATCCGTTTCTCTAGCAGTCAGCGCCAAAGCGTTTTTAATCACCATGATCGTCTTCAGTTTTTCTATGTTGCTCAAATTGATGTGTCGGGGTACAGGTGATTCAAGGATGGAATCAGGCTCAATTTTCTTCAGCAGATCATGATGAAGATAGGGCTGAATAGTTGATAACCGGTTATAGGCAATCGAAAAAATCTTATTACGCGGTGTAATACAAACAACAGGAGAGAGACGTTCAAACAGCAGATCTTTTGTGTAGGGTTGATGATCAAGACGAGCAAATTCATCAACCAGAAAACGAAGACGAGATGCTTGCGGTACTCTGAGGGAATCCATCAATTCTGTGTTGCTGGAGCCTGCAGTCGTTTCACTTCTTTCCAGTGTCGGCAGCGTGATTTTTAGTACATCATTCAGTAATAATGAGGCATCTTTAAACGAATCAAGCGTCACCCGGCAATCCGGGTGAGTCATCAGCCAGCGAATGGCATCATGCGTAAATCTGGTTTTGGTTTTTGTAAACGGCATCCCTGAGTTGACCAGGTAGGGATGTTTTTTTAAATCCGTCATTTGAAGGAAACGGCTAACACGCCTAATTTCTTTTTCTGCAAGCGCATATGATGCCGGATGATCCGGATAGGCAATAACAAATAGTAACGTATCGAGATAGATGATCAGGTCCTTGTTCAGGACAAGCGGGAGGCCATGAAAATTTTTCAGGCAACTAATCTTTTGTGCTTTGCTTGCTGCATCAAAACAAGTAAGAAGCTTTTTGAGGGTAGCCAGTTGGTTTCGGAAAGTGATCCGCATAGACAGAGGAGGACTGAAGCTTTTGCTGAAAGATATTATTTTCTTTTCAGCTCTAAGCAATATAGTGGTAGCTTTCACCCATCAAGTCATATAACAGCAATGGAAGATAAAATCATCACCAAAGACAGCAACGGGAATGTGCTTATTGAAGGAGATGCGGTCCTTTTAACGAAGGACCTCAAGGTTAAGGGCTTCAACAAAGACCTTAAAAGAGGCATGCTGATCAAAAATATCCGGCTTACGGATAGTCCTACAGAGATTGAGGGAAGAGTTGAAGGCAGTGTTCTAGTGATCAAAACAATGTACCTGAAGAAAAAATAATCAATCGGTTTTCATTTTGTAACCGAGTGGAAGAAGATGATCGGTTAATAAATATCCAGAATTTGGTATTTGGTTGTATTAAACTGAAAGCTGTCTCCCTTTGTAAGTCCTCTCATGTGGCTGTATAATGGTGCTTTTTCGGACATGCCAAAGATGGTTGTTCCTTCTACTTCGATATCCTCCGTGGAGACTCCAATAAAGAAAATCCGTTGATCTGTTTCGACCACAGCACCTCGTTCCACAAGATCTGAATGAGTCGTAGAATCTATCGAACGTAAAATCTCCATTTCAGTGCGCACAAAGATTAACTCCTCATTAAGTACTTCCATCAGTTCCTCCGAGGAGTTTGAGCCTTCATCTGTCTGACTAGGAGTTTGGCTATTGTCGTGCGCTTCAGCGTTCACTTCATCAATGCGCAGATTGAAATTGCTTATCAATTCCTCTTGTTTTTGAAGGCAGGCTGCCAATATGGCGGCTTTGGATATATGTTTACTCATCTGTGTTTGATTTTCTAAAGCTCAAATATAAGCTTCTGGAGGCAGACTTTAAACGTTACCAACGCTTTTGAATCTTTCTTCTCTTGCAAAGCAGAGGTAAATCGAGAGGGTAAAAAGGATTTTCTGGAGGGAAACAGAGCATAGAAAATTTACTTTTTTTCCAGCAGGTGGGCGTTGGTTAAAAGGATTGGATGAATTTCATTACACCTCTGGATCTTTTTAACCCACTCCTTGTCGCTTGCCCACCCACCACAAATGACTTTCAATTGACGGAATCGTCGTGTTGAGGACACGGTTGGTGGGATGTTCCGTGCTGAGCAAGTCGAAGTTTAGCATTTGATGGCGGTATAGCAAGTCGAATTAGTCAATGTATGCGCTGCGCTTCGATTTTGATACCTCTATGCACTTTGCCCTATGCTCCTCGCTCCATGCTACCCACCCCAAGCTCCTCGCGCCCTACTTCCGCCTGCGCATTCCCCTCTTTTTCGTCATTCATCTAGCCAAATCGGGTATTCAGTATCCTTCAATTTGGAGGCCGTGAAGGTCCGCCGATATATTTGAATCATCAAGGGAAAAAACAATAATCGAAGTGCCTGGACTAATAATTCAACACGTGATTGATCAACGGGCATATCACAATTAAGACATTATACATCCATAAAATCTAAAGCCATGAAACTATTTTATTTGCAGTTACTCGTTGTGACGATTGGATATCCCACAATGCTAGCGCAAGAGGAATTAGCCACCATGGGTGTACACGCTAGTAGGCCACTTGGTCAGCCGACACCAGATGCCTCTATTTATGGACATACATCTGGAAGATGACCTGACTTTTAAAATATTTGAACAGGTCCGGATTGCAGCCCCTGTGATTTTTACGACGGCCTATGATGAGTATATGATCCAGGCGTTTAAAGTCAATAGAATCGACTACCTGCTCAAGCCCATCAATTACGATGAGTTGGTACAAGCCATTGAGAAATTCTAACGTCTTAAAAAACCGTTTGCTCAACCCAATCTCGAAACGCTGCTCAAATCCCTGGGCCACAAAGAACCTGAATACAAAACCCGGTTTATGAATCACCGTTGGCACCCGAATCAAGAGTATCGAAACAAGCGAAATCGCCTACTTTTATTCAGAGGAGAAGCTGACCTTTATGGTCACTAAAGAGGGGCAAAAACTACCGATTGATTTTAGTCTCGACAAACTCACATCAATGATGAATCCAAAGGATTACTTCAGGGTCAGTCGCCAGTTTTTGGTCAGTTTCCAATCCATCCAGACTGTCCATGCACACATCAAGGGTAAACTCAAACTCGAGTTAGCACCAAAGACTAAACTTGAAGTGCTGGTGAGTGGAGACCGCTTGACGGACTTTAAGGAGTGGCTCGAAAGATAGCACTTATGATTATTGAGGATCGTTTTTACGGAGTTCATGCATTTTTTCTCCATACGTTACTTCCACGCACCTCTTATCTACATCATCATATTCGGTGCATTTCAACGAATACAAATCAAGTTTATCTTTCTTGAATTTAAAACCAAAATAGGTTGGGTTATCTTTTGTTTCTCCCAGGCCGACCTGGTCGATTTGTAATCCGGCATCAAAGTAATCTATGACCGGCGTGTAATACTTGTATTTACCGAGACCACTGACTTCTCCGTTATTCTTAAATTCCACACGTTCACCTTTTTTGCTTTCGTATACGCCTTTAAAAAGAATTTCTTCCAGAATACGCGGCTGGTCACCTGTTGATTCAATGTTGATTCTTGTAAATGGTTTATCACCAATTTTAATTTTATCGGCCGAAATGTTTTCTATGGAATACTTCAATAAGGCAAGTGTATCGTTTTGTTTTTCCCATAACTGAAAGGCACCGTTATTGTTTACGGTGACCAGGTCAGAATAGCCCTCATGAAAATTAATGACCATCGTGGTGGGTCTCAGTGTATTCTCAGGGATACGAATAAAACACTCATCAATATTTTGCTGGGCCTTGCGGGGCGACTGATGCGCCTGGATGTCATGGAGATAAACATCACTGATCCAATAGCCTGCGAAAGGAACAGGGGCACTTAGCGTTTTGAAATGGATGGCCGGCGCAGCAGCTTGTTCTTGCTGTGCGGGTTTAGTGTCTGAACCACAGGATAGCAGGGTAGCGGTGGTAAGGGCAAACAAAATCGTATGTTTCATTGAGACTTTCGTATTTGATCCCTCAAAGATAGATATGTAAATTTAAGTTCCTGATTCTATTGAAGAAGGAGTTAGTGAATCAGTTCCGGAGTTGACCGCTGGATTTGCTTATTGATAGTCTTTTGTTATATGGAAGGATGACCCGGGATTATTAAATTTTTATTGATGTCCGGTCCCTGAGGTTGTGAAGGGGAAGAAGAGGAATCCACTAGAAGTATGTATATTCCACAAGTTCAAAGTATAACCTTCCATAATCCTCGTCATGAGATATTGAATTGCCTGAAAGGCTCATACAGCAAGCACCTTGCGGAAACTGCAGAAAACATAGTTTTGCAAACTCGCTGACGGTGTCATGTGGTCAACAGTGATACACCTTATCTTTTCAAAGTAGGATTTAAGAATTGCTGTCATAGAGCCCTCTGAGTATTGCCGGATATCAATACCGCTGCATTTTTTTGGTCCGTTTTCTGAAAAAGTTCCGATGACTAAGATGCCTTCAGGTTTTATACTTTGCTGAACTGTGTTAATGTAACTTTCAATTTCATTATCCTGAATAAGAAAGTGAAAGGCAGCCCTGTCATGCCAGAAGTCATATTTTTCTAAAGGTTTAAAGTTAGCTGCGTCCGCCACAATCCATTTTACTTTTCTAGCCCTCTCGCCAAGTCTTTTTTTTGCCCTGTCAATCACTGTTTCCGAAATATCAAGTACAGTGATGTCCAGGTAATCCATTTCAAGCAAATGATCTGCGAAGTAACTATCACCACCACCGATA
>JBBRDL010000091.1:0-15535 GCA_038203965.1 Chitinophagales bacterium
TTTCAATGTGGATAAACGACAGGTTAAAGTAAACCTTGGTGACATCCTGTACATTGAGAGCCTGAAGGAATATGTAAAAATTCATACCGCTGATCAGTACCTTGTCACCAAACTTCAGATCGGTGAATTCGAATCTTTACTGGCATCCCTTTATTTTCTGAGGGTCCACAAGTCCTATATCATCAACCTTGACAAAGTAACTGCCTACGGTGCCAATCTGATTGAAATCGGTAGCCACCAGATTCCGATTGGGAGGACGTATAAAGAATTGATCATGAAATATTTGAAACTGTAGCACCGGGAACCTACCCCAGCCATACTCCTGCAGAACTCACCTCCGACCCCTCTCATAAGAATGAATACGTGTACGCATTTGATCCTCAAAAAGAGAGGGGCCGGGGGTGAGTTATAAGTAAAATCAAAAATGTAGCATGATTTTCTTATTTCACTTGACAAAAGGAGAGGGGATTAGGGTGAGTACGGCATAAAAAAAAGGCCACGATTGTGGCCTCTTATATTTTTAGTAGTTTTTAGGAGCTAGCTAGTGACTAGCTTCTGGCTGATCATGTCTGTCATCAATATAACCTGACTTTGTCTTTACGCTGAAACCTCTTTTCTCTGGCATCGTGCGGAATATAAGGTCCCAAAATGGAGAGGATACGCCATAAGCAGCATCTGATTGCTGATAGTGATGTAATGCATGGTGTACCCAGAGCACTTTCATGAAATTTTTAGGTGGTGGGAAAGCGTGTACTGAATAATGTACACACAGGTAGGTTGCATATCCTGCTACAAAACCTCCGGTAAATGGTATGCCGTATTCGCCCAGGAGTAATCTGTAAAACAGGAAAAAAACGGATGCCAGTACAATACTCACAATGGGAGGCATCGCCAGACGGGATTTATCTTTAGGGAAGTGGTGATGTGCACCGTGAAGAACATACTGCAGACGCTCTTTCTTTGGTGTCTTTGCCTCCATATGGAACGTATACCTGTGGATAAGGTATTCTACCAATGTAAAGGATAAGAATCCACCTACAAAAAGAAGGATGCTGGCTCCTGGGCCAAGAATGCCATAATATATTGTATACCCCAGCAAGATGACGCCTACACCATAAAAGATGCTCAGTGGCCAGGCGATATGCGTGTGGGTTAATTTTTCGAGTATTGGGTTTTTGAAGACCCTGTTCTCTGTGGCTACTTGATTATAGGCCATATTTTCAGGTAATTAGGTCGCAAAGGTACGGAAAAGGGGGATTGGGTGCAAGGGGATTGTTGGGTTTATGGGTTTATGGGTTTATGGATGCTCGACAGATTTTAAAAGTAGACAGGTGAACTGCCTATGGCTGGCGCCAAAGGTCAGATTTCACCGGGCTGACACCCGGGGTTAGGGGATGACGGCCCTTCAGCCCTATGGAGAAGTAGTCGAAACGAGTGGAGCAAGCAAAATGGACCTTTATTTCCCCTGTTTTCCTGACACTTAGCCTTTGACTTTGACTTATTCCTGATTAGCCAGCTGCCCGCAGGCAGCATCGATATCTTTTCCACGACTTCTTCTTACCGTGATCATCACATCTTTATTTCTGAGGTGCCTGGCAAATTTATCTACCTGTTTTTCATCCGCCCGTTCAAAAGGCACGCCCGGGACAGGGTTGTACTCGATCACATTGACTTTGACAGGAAATTGTCCCCGGCATAGTCTGACAAGTTTGTCAGCGTCTTCAATACTGTCGTTAAATCCTTTAAGGGCGATATATTCAAATGAAATACGGCCATTGGTTTGTTTATAGAAATAATCCAATGCCTCCATCAGTGATCGGAGACTATTGGTTTCATTGATGGGCATAATCTGGTTGCGCTTTTGGTCATCCGCTGCGTGCAATGAAAGGGCAAGATTAAATTTCACTTTTTCATCGCCAAGTCTCCGGATCATTTTGGCAATACCTGCTGTACTCACTGTGATCCTGCGAGGCGACCATGCCATACCATCGGTACTGGTGATCTTATGAATACTTTCCATGACGGGACCAAAGTTGAGAAGTGGCTCGCCCATACCCATGTACACGATATTGGTCAATGGATATCCGAGTACTTCTTGGCTTAGCTTATTGGTATCAAAGGCCTGATCGTATATTTCAGCTGCGGTGAGATTTCGTAACCTGCCCATTTGACCTGTTGCACAAAAACTGCAGGTGAGGCTACAACCTACCTGTGATGAAACACACGCTGTCGATCGTCTATCTTCAGCCACTGGTATCATGACTGTCTCTATTTTGTGACCATCATGCAGTTTGTAGCGGGATTTGATCGTACCATCTTCACTGTTTTGGCGTACATCTAACGTGATGCTTTCAAAAGTAAATTTTTCGCTGAGCTCCTTGCGTAATGCTGCAGGAACATTGGACATATCATCAAATCCCTTTGCGCCCAGCTTCCACATCCAGTCGAAAACCTGTTTGGCCCGGTAAGCAGGTTGGCCTATCCCTGCAAAGGATTGCTTGAGATCAGCGAGAGATTGGGTCCTTATATCGGGTAGGCTCATTTAAATGGGTGCATGGTAAATGGTAAATAGTGATTTTAAGTCCCCTTTAGGGGGATTCAGGGGCAAAAAAATTATAAGCGCACGGGTTCCACCACCGGTTTATTCTTCCGGATACCTGCGTACAAGGGATGTTTGATCAATTTCATTAACTGCAGGCGATGTATCAAAGAAACTTTGAGAACACCTATTCCGTATTTGATACTTCTGGAAAGGTTGATAGATGAAGCTTCTTCAAAATATTTTGTCGGACAGGTCACTTCGGCGATGGGAAACCCTGCATAGATGATCTGGGAGAGCATTTCATTATCAAAAATGAAATCATCCGAATTGGATCTGAACGGTATGGCACGCAGAACATGACTACTAAAGGCCCTGTAACCAGTATGATATTCTGATAGTTTATGATTGACCAGTACGTTTTGAAAAAATGTGAGAAAGCGATTAGCCCAATACTTATAGATCGGCATACCACCAAGCAGAGCCCCTTTGCCAAGAATTCTCGAACCGAGGACTACGGGGTATAGATTTTCGCCGATGATATTGACCATGCTGGGGATGAGCAGGGGCGTGTACTGGTAGTCCGGATGAAGCATGATCACAATATCTGCGTCTATCTCCAGCGCTTTTATATAAAGTGATTTTTGGTTACCGCCATAACCTTTGTTTTGCTCATGACGAATGATGTGGTGAATACCCAGGGCATGTGCTTCTTCGACGGTATTGTCACGACTGGCGTCGTCACAGAGGATGATTTCATCAACGATGTCGCGCGGGATCTCTGCATATGTCTTAGCCAGTGTGCGGGATGCATTATAAGCAGGGAGGACGACGACGACCTTTTTATCCTTATACATAGCGCAAAGATAGATGGAATGCTTCAGATGAATGAAATGGGAGGTGGTATAAATAAAAAAGCCTCTGCAATGAAGCAGAGGCTTTTAATATTTCTTAAGCCTTAAAGAATTACTTCTTAACCGGTGCAGCAGGAACTAGTGTACCCATCAATTGTGTAAGGGCAGACATTGCTGTATCCACGCCACCTTTGATAGTGCCGTATGAACCTTGCCATGCGGTAAGATTTTCATTAGCTGTAGCATTTAAAGCATTCAGTTCAGCTAACTGTGCTGGTACATCACCTTCGATTTTGCCTGCAGCAAGACCTTCTTTCAGTGCAGTTACCTGAGCAGATTTCTCTGTCCATGTTGCTACAAAGTCGTTGATGTTTTGTTGTAGAGGAGCATAAGCGCCTAAAGCATCGGTTACTGCTTTCTGAGCAGCCTCAAAAGAAGCAACTTGCTCTGGTTTGAGTTTCTTAGCAGTCATTTCGTCTAATCTTACACCAGCTAATGCTTTTGTGTAGTTGGTCAGGTCACTGCTTACCATTCCTGAGAAGTCCGTAACGGCTTTCGTTGTGTTGTCCCAGTTAGTGGCAAGTTCTTCAATACCGGTACGGTATTGCTCAACGCCTTTACAAGAGATCATCAGTAAAGGAAGGGCGAATAAAATAAGTTTTTTCATGTTGTTATTGTTTTTATCAATTGTGGGCGCAAATGTAGGGGTATTTCAATGAATTACACATTTTTTTTAACAAAAAATTAAACTTTAATATGATATGCAGAAGAAAATTTCTTTGTAAGAGGCGATGACATATAATATTTTGATAATTGGCTGTTTTCCGAATGATTATGTGATAATAATGCCAAATACCAAATCAAATTAGTTTTGACTTTTATGATAAAAATCACCTTTTATGTCTAAAGTGGTCATTTTCAGCCACTTTTCTGTCCGAATTGATTCAAAATATGCCTTAGGGCTTGAGTTTATGGTTGAGGCCGTCAATGAATTCCATTCGCTCCCCTGAACTCTACCTGGGCTCCTGCGAGGTTGACTACATCCCGCCCGAGGCTCGAGGTATTCAGCCGGAAGATGCAGTCTTCGATAATAAGGTTGGCTCCGGTACCGGAAGCATGCAAAGCCGCGCCATGATCTGTGGCATAGTTACGTTCAAAAACCACATTATAGAAGTGCCCTACCCCTTCATTGAGGATGCCGGCTCCAACGTTATTTGCATTATTGGCTTCATTAGCATGCCCATACGTGATGGTCACACCATCGACGATACATTCCTGGCATGTGGAAGAAAGCACAATGGTGTGATAGCTATTGTCCCAAAGTGTGTCCGCGATATTGATATCACCACTGATCATTACCAGATCAGGATCATTAGTCCGTTCGGCACGGGTCAACTCAACTCCCAGAAACCCGCCATAGATTTTGATACTGTCGTGGAGGATAAAGCTTGAATCACACAAAAACGCAAATATAAATTCATCCCATACGAATCGCCATTGTCGATGACAATTTTCATACCCGCCAGTCGATTAATGAATTGCTGGGGTACAGTAAGAGTCTAGAGATCTGTTACATAGGGGAGAGTGGTAAATCTTTTTTAGCCTTTCTCAAGGATATACGCAATGATATATTTCCGGATGTAGTGCTGATGGATATAGACATGCCTGAGTTGGACGGTATTGATACAGTCGCTATCGCCAAGACTGTATATCCTTATATTCGTTTCCTGATGCTGACGGTCTACGATGATGAGGATTTGCTTTTCAGAGCCATCAAAGCAGGTGCTTCAGGTTTCTTACTGAAAGATGAAAAGATCAATGTGATCGAACAGCACATCTGGAACCTCTACAAAGGGATTGATGCACCTATGAGAGTCCAAGTATCGCGCATAAAGCATTGATGCTGATTCATCGATCTCCTGCCAAAGGAGAAGACAAAGATGAAAATATTGGACACCTACCCATTGAAGTATCTACCCGGGAGATTGAAGTATTACAATTGTTGGTTGACGGATTAAACTATAAAGACATCGGCGACAAACTTTTCATTAGCTATAACACTGTCAAGAAGCACGTCGCCAACATCTATGAGAAGCTGCATGCGACTTCAAAAGCGCAAGCGATCAAGGTGAGTCATTATTTTAATTTGTTGAAATAGGGACAAGCTATCAGGTATCAGCGGTCAGCTATCTGCTATCAGAAGCATTAGTCAGACGTCAGACTCCAGATGCCAGATACCAGACGAAAGTGGCTAGATGTAAGATCTAAACTTTGAAATTGCTTCGCATCAAGGAAGTAGCCAAACCTAAACCTACTAAACTTTTACACCGAAGGTGTAAATACTAAACTTTCTAAACTCCGTGTCCTTCTGATTTAGCTGTCGATCAGGAAATAAACCTCTAACCTTCTAACCCCTAAACTTTTTATCTTTCTACCTATACGAAGCATTAATCTCCTCCAATGCAGCCATCCCCGGCATCAATACCTCCCGCTTCAAGGCATTCAAAGGCGTATCCACCGTATTCAGCAAGGTATGCACTTCAGGCTGCTCAGCATTGACATACAGTAACCCAGTCAGGACTTCACCTTTCCTGTTTGCATTGTGAATCGCATTGATCGCTGAAAGACGATCTGAGGGATCCCAGCCCGCAGCAAGCGAACTCAGATGGATCAGTGAACCATCATGCATTTCAATATATTTATTTTCGCCAGGGGCTACAGCCGCTGTGATTTCCGTTTTCTCAGGAACAAAATCAGCTATGGACGTTGAACCCATATGATCTCTCACATAACTATATGATTTTGTAGAGGTAGTCGTATTGTTGAAGGTGACACATGGCGATAACACATCAATCAAAGCAAAACCTTGATGTCTGATACCCGCCTTGATCAATGGAATAAGCTGATCCTTATCACCTGAAAAACTGCGTGCCACAAAACCGGCACCTAACTCTAATGCCAGTCCCGCCAAATCAATCGAAGTAAATTGCGTCGCCACACCTGCTTTTCCAATCGAACCTATATCTGCGGTAGCAGAATCCTGACCCTTCGTCAATCCATAACATCCATTGTTCATCACGATATAGATCATGTTGAGATTGCGTCGGATCACATGAGCAAATTGGCCCATCCCTATCGATGCCGAATCACCATCTCCACTCACACCGATATACGTCAGATCCTTATTGGCCAATACAGCGCCAGTGGCTACAGAGGGCATACGCCCATGTACCGAATTAAAACCATGACTATTTGCAAGAAAATACGTTGGCGTCTTGGACGAACAACCAATCCCTGAAATCTTGGCAATCCGGTGAGGAGGTATCGACAGTTCAAAACATGCCTGGATGATGGCAGCACTGATCGAATCATGTCCGCAACCTGCGCACAATGTAGACAGTGCGCCTTCATAATCCTTTTGGTAAAATCCAATCGAATTGGTTCCCGCTCCAGGATGACGAAATGTTGGTCTTTTATAACTCATTTATTGAAAAGGTTAATGGTTAATGGTTAATGGTTAATGTGTAGGGTTGAATGACATTCGGAAAAACATTATTTGTCAAGTGCGATTTTAGGATTTGCTATTTACCATTTTCTCATTACATGCTTTCACTTCGCTATGCACAATTGTTTCTCTTTTCATTTTTCATTTTTCATTTTTCTCTTTTTAAACTGCATTCTGTGGCTGCGGAATATGACTGTGAATCTGTCGGATGATATTATCCGCAGTGATCGGGAACCCGTCATAATTCAGCACCGCGACTATTCTTCTCGGGTCAATCTCAAGTTCATTTATCAAAATACTGCGCATCTGGCCATCCCGGTTTTGCTCGACGAGATAGATGGTCTCATGATCCAGAATAAAATCAATAACGGCCTGTGGAAATGGAGCTGCTTTCAACCTCATCCCATCCATGCGGATACCTTGCGCTCTTAATTGATCAATGGCTTCAAGTGCTGAATCTGTCGTCGTACCAAAAAACATCATACCTATCTCAGCACCCGCTGGATCCTGGTAAAATTGCGGTACCGGAACAATGGTTTTAGCTGTATCCCATTTTCTTAAAAGCCTCTCCATGTTAAGCACATAGGCTGCGCCATCTTCTGTGTATTTGGCGTATTCATCTCGTGATGTACCTCGTGTAAAGAAGGATCCTTTGGTAGGATGTGTACCGGGTAACGTCCGATACGTTATCCCATCTTTATCTACATCGAGATAACGACCGAATTTTTCTATTTTATCCAGGGCTTCTGCATCCAAAACTTTCCCGCGGTCATATTCACGACCCGAATTCCATGTCAATGCATCACACACATGATCATTCATCCCGAGGTCGAGATCCGTCATCACCATGATCGGTGTCTGCAGTCGCTCTGCAAGATCAAAAGCTGTAGCTGTCAGTTCAAAACACTCTTTTGGTGTTGATGGAAATAATAAGACATGCTTAGTATCTCCGTGCGAAGCATAAAACGCAAGCATCACATCTGATTGCTGCGTACGTGTAGGCATTCCTGTCGAAGGACCCGTCCGCTGTACATCAATCAACACTGTAGGTATTTCTGCAAAATAAGCCAGGCCTAGAAACTCATTCATCAGCGAAACACCTGGACCACTGGTCGCCGTAAATGCCCTAGCTCCATTCCAGTTTGCACCGATCACTACACCAATAGCAGCAAGTTCATCTTCAGCCTGAATAATAGCGTAATTCCTTTTGCCTGTGGCTTCATCCATCCGAAGCTCACTGCAGTATTGTTCAAACGCATCTGCTACAGAAGTAGAAGGTGTAATCGGATACCATGCCATGACCGTAGCTCCGGCATATACAGCTCCGAGCCCACAAGCGGTATTTCCATCGATCATAATTTTGCCCTTATTGGCATCAAGCGGACTGGCGTAAAAAGACAAGGGGCATGGCCAATGTTCTTTTGCATAGTTGATACCTAGATCAAGTGCCTTTACGTTGTTGGCCACCACTTTTTCCTTTCCGGGAAACTGATCATTAAGCAATCCAATAATGACATCCTTGTCAATATTCAACAATGCCGAACAAGCACCAACATAAATAATATTTTTAAATAACTGCCTGAATCTCGGATCTGAAAAATGTTCGTTGCTCATTTCCATCAGTGGAATCTCCAGGTAGTGAAGGTCCTCTCTGCGTTTTTCTTTTGGCAGTGGCCATGTACTGTCGTACATAAAGTATCCACCGGACATTGTATTCTTCAGATCCTGGTCCATACTCTGCGGATTGACACTGACCATCAGATTGATTCCCTCACGGCGACCTACATAGCCATTGCCATTGACCCTGACTTCATACCATGTAGGGAGACCCTGTATGTTAGAAGGAAATATATTCTTGGCGGATACCGGCACACCCATCCTGAAGATGGCTTTAGCAAACATTGTATTCGCGCTGGCTGAACCGGTTCCATTGACATTGGCAAACCGTACCACAAAATCATTTACACCACCACTGACGGACATACATGAGAAGCTTTCGTGACATTATATAGGAATTTCTGCATATCCCATGCAGAGGTAGGACATCGCTCAGCGCAAAGTCCGCAATGAAGACATACATCTTCATCTTTGACCATGACACGGCCTGTTGGCAATATATCAGACACGTAGAGATCCTGCGTTTTATTGAGCGCAGGCATCAGGAGCCTACTACGAAGATCATCTTCCTCCCCATTAGTGGTAAAGGTGATACAACTCGTAGGACATATATCCACACACGCATCGCATTCAATACATCTTCTTTCTTCAAAAACCGTCTGCACATCACAGTTGAGACAGCGCTGCGCTTCTTTAAATCCCGTGAGCCCATCAAAGCCGAGCTCCACTTCGATCATGCGATTCTGAAGCGTTATTTCTTTGTTTGCATGCGGCACTTTATAGCGCAGATCATCTACAACGTAGTTATCGTAGCTCCATTCATGTATGCCCATTTTCTGGCTATACAGATTGGTCATCGGATCAGGTCTGTCGTTGATATCCATAGCCTGACAGAACAATTCTATAGAAACTGCTGCCTGATGACCATGCGCCACAGCCGTAATAACATTCTGAGGACCGAAGGCTGAATCACCCCCGAAGAAAACTTTTGGTAAGGAAGATTGTAAAGTGGTTTTGTTGACAACCGGCATTTCCCACTCACCAAATTCAATTCCGAGATCTCTTTCAATCCAGGGAAATGCATTGTCCTGGCCGATCGCCATGAGCACATCATCAGCTTCAATAAAAATATCTGGTTCATCAACAGGTACAAGACTTCTCTTCCCATGTTGATCATACACAGCCTGTACTTTTGAAAACATCATACCTTTCAGTACGCCGTTCTCCACGACGAATGCTTTTGGATTATGGCAATTCATGATGGGTATGTCCTCATGTTGGGCATCTTCAATTTCCCAGGCGGATGCCTTCATATCTTCAAACGGACTACGCACGATCACTTTAACTTCAACACCTCCAAGGCGACGCGCGGTACGACAGCAGTCCATCGCCGTATTTCCGCCACCAACGACAATCACTTTTTTGCCTATCTTTTCAATATGACCAAAGGCAACACTCGCTAACCAGTCAATACCGATATGGACACTTTCTTTAGCATCCCAGCGACCAGTTAATTTAGGCAAGTCCTTTCCCCGTGGAGCACCCGTACCAACAAAAATGGCATCATAATCCTGATCCAGTATTTCCTTGAGACTGGAGACATAGGTATTGAAGTGACGATGGACACCCATATCAAGGATATAGTTGACCTCTTCATTGAGCACTTCTTCTGGTAATCTGAAAGAAGGAATCTGGCTGCGCATAAATCCGCCTCCTGATGTCTGCTCATCGTACAAATGAATTTCATACCCAATGGGAGCAAGGTCACGAGCCACTGTAAGGGAAGCCGGTCCGCCTCCGATAAGGGCTATTTTTTTTCCATTGGGAGCAAAAGGCCCTTGTGGAATACGATCTGAGATATCGCCCTTGTTGTCTGCAGCTACCCTTTTGAGCCTGCAGATAGCAACGGGTTTCTCCTCCACACGTCCGCGACGGCAGGCTGGTTCGCAAGGACGGTCGCACGTTCTTCCGAGGACACCAGGGAACACATTCGACTCCCAGTTGATCATATAAGCATCATCATATCTGCCCAATGCAATCATGCGGATATATTCCGGAACAGGCGTATGTGCCGGGCAGGCATATTGACAATCGACGACTTTATGAAAATATTCGGGATCGGTAAGATTTGTAGGTTTCAATTTTATATGAGTTGAGTCATGGTATAATATCAAAAGGGGCTGAAAAATAGTGAAAAATCCGTTTCGTGCTTTGATTTTAAAGGTTTCCCTCGACCTATTTCTAATTGCTCTAAATACCACAGACGTTTATCCTCATCACCAAATCAAAGTATTGTATGCCCGTGGAAATGTAAGGGTATCATGTTTTTAAGATTGAAAAGGAACTGGAATGTAAAGTGTTCTTTTCTTAATCATAGCGATTCTTTGCTTTCAAAACGGATACTAATCAGAAACAGGTACTTTTGAATGGAATTAATTTTTTTACTTCATGGTGATTGTCAGGTATTTGTGTGCTTTGGTTCTGATGCCGGGGTTTCTTTTAGGTTGCAAGTCGGATCATAAAATAAGTATGCTCACGGGCCAAAACATAGATGTCTCCCTGTCAGCTGACAGTCATAACCTTGTCTACCAATGGGCGGAAAAAGCCCTTGAAGCCACCGCCAGAGATACTGAAAGAAACAAACCCAGACCTACGGTGACTTCCAGATACCTGGCTTTATTTTTTGTGGCCGTATTTGATGCCTGGACCCGGTATGATGTAAAAGCTGTTCCGGTCTACCTTGACGGAGTCGACAGAAGACCTAAGGCAGATCGAACCCTTCGAAATAAAGAAATAGCATCCAGTTATGCAGCCTTCAGGATGCTTCGCGAATATTATCCTGCCGATACTGCAATTTTCAAGGCTTTTATGGTCACTCTTGAATTAGATTATTTCAATGCTTCCACAGACCCCACCTCGCCTGAAGGTATTGGAAACCTTGCTGCCGAAGCAGTGATCGAAGCTCGAAGGAATGATGGTTCTAATCAATATGGAGATATAATGGGCTCAGAAGGGAGAGCCTATTTTGATACAACTGGTTACTTACCAATCAATACAGCAGAAAAAAACGCGGATATCAACCGATGGCAGCCCAAATATTTCTCAGCCGGAATAGATACCCGTTTTGCTCCAGGCTGTCTGACACCTCATTGGGGATATGTGACGCCTATTGCTTTAAAATCAAGTGATCAGTTCAGATCGCCTCCTCCTCCTTTGATTGGTTCAACACAATTGGAGGCAGAAGTTAAAGAGGTTGTTGAATTACAAGCAAATCTTACAAATGATCAAAAAGCTCTTGTTGAATTTATGCGGGATGGACCGGCTTCTGTTCAGCAAGCTGGCCATTGGCTTAAGTTTGCCATGAATGTATCCGTCAGAGATTCCAACAACTTAGATGAAGATGTAAAATTGTTCATGGTGACTGAGGTGACGGCTATGGATGCGTTTATAGCATGTTGGGATACTAAAATGCATTATGATTTTGCAAGACCTTACGCGCTGGTGCACCATTATTACACGGATAAAAAAATCAAAGGATGGGGTGGTCCGGGCAAAGGATGGATCGAAATGTCAGGTCAGGAATGGAGGCCTTATTCGCCTGATGACTTTTTATGTCCTCCGTTTCCTGCGTATGTTTCAGGGCATAGTACAGTGAGCGGTGGATGTGCCGAAGTGCTAAAATTATTTACAGGAGATGATTTTTTTGGTGAAGAAATAAAGTGGGTGCCCGGTCATCTGACAGAACCGGATAGAACTGGAGATACGGTGACGCTCAAATTGCCCACATTCACAGAGGCGGCCAACTTGGCAGGATTTTCAAGGGTGCTTGGAGGATATCATATTCAGGCAGACAATATAGAAGGGCTAGCACTTGGACGAAAAGTGGGGAATGAGGTATGGAGGTGGTACCTTGAAAAAGTGAAAAATGAAAAATGAAGCAGTAGCTTGCCTGATGTGTTCGACGACTGCTTCGCGACCAATTATCCCGCTCTGCGGGAGGACCGCACGCACCGGGACGCTCTGGTTACAAATGTAATCCTACAGTATAAGTCGTCGTCCGCCAGAGGCGGTCATGTCGTCGCGAAGCTGTGGTCGAACACGTTTAGTGCGCCGTGAACAACAATAAGAATCTATCGCTGTACCACATCATAGATCCCTGGTCACCGATATTTCAATAAACCCCTACATTTGCGGCTCAATCACAAAGCATGAGTGAGTACCATCCAGAGCCTTATTGGTCAGATGTAGCCAAGAGAATCAAGGCTCGTAAGGGCAAGAATGTCATAGCAGGGGATGACGAGCCTTACTACAGGTACAAGCGGGAGCGGTTTCTTGACCTCTTAAATGAAGTAGATTTTGAGGGCAAAACGGTATTGGAAATCGGAAGCGGGCCTGGAGGTAATTTAAAGGCGTTGCTGGCCAAATCCCCAAAGTCATTGACTGGCGTAGATATCTCACCAGATATGGTGGAGCTGGCCAAATCAAACCTTCCTCCTGAAGTCAGGATTATCAAAGTGGATGGTACCACGCTGCCTTTTGAAGATAAAAGCTTTGACTACGTTTTTACTGCTACAGTATTACAACACAATACCGATGAAACCATGCTTCGTCAATTGATGGCTGAATTGTGCAGAGTCTCGAAAGAAAAAGTCTTTCTATTTGAGCGCATCGAAAATGAAATAATGGGCGATGAGCTCTGCTATGGCAGACCTGTCTCTTTTTATGCATCGATTTGTAAACAGCATGGGTTTGAGCTGGCCGGCAGCAAATGGATCAACATACGTACAAGCTATTATGTGAGTGGTGCGATCCGCAAAGGATTAAATCCTAAGACCCGTGTCGAAGGAGAACCGCTCAATAGTCTTTCTGTCGGATTACAGCGACTGACACTTCCCCTCACGCGTCAACTCGATAAAATATTTACGTCTCGAAAAGATGTTGCACGACTTGAATTCAAACGTGTCAACTAGAAACGTTTATTTCTATTCCTTACCATATGGTATCCCTGAAAACCGCCAGGCAGCTCGCATTATCATTTGAAGGGGCCGAAGAGCAACCATATTTTGAAAAGCCTTCTTACAGGATAAAGAAAAAGATCTTTCTGACCCTGGATGAAAAAAACAATCGCGCCTGCATCAAACTGGCGGAAATAGAACAAGACATTTTTTGCACTATAGATAAGCAGATGATCTACCCTGTGCCGAACAAATGGGGTCAACAGGGGTGGACATTGATAGCATTGAAGTTTATTAAAAAGCAACTTTTTCAGGAAGCACTTACGGCGTCTTTTATTAATGTGGCCCCGAAGGCTGGGGGGAAGGCTGAGGCGAAAGTATAGTAGTGCCCTAACTCCTTAAGTACTATTCGCAAACCAGTGTTTTGCTGACACACCACCGTCTGTGGGGATGTTAAAAGCTGTGTTATGGCATTCAATTAGAGACCCCTAACTCAACCTATTATTAAATCGCTAAATCTCAAAATCACTAAATCACTCCATCGCGCCTCGGATCACAGATCACAGATCTTCCCTTAAGATAAAAAATTCTTATGTTCGTAGCCACAAAGCCCACCACATCAGCACCGAACAAATCATATCACTTTTAAAAACTCGTAATGAGAAAGGCATGAGCCTGCTCTACGACCACTATGCTGATACGCTTTTTGGGGTGGTCAGCCGGATATTGGGTGATGACCAGCTAGCGGAGGATGTGCTCCAGAAAACGATGCTGAAAATCTGGAACAGTATAGAAGGATTTGATTCTGCTAAGGCTTCTTTCTATACCTGGATGAGTGTGATAGCCCGGAATACAGCGCTGGACCAGAAGCGGTTGAAAACATTTCAGCACCGTCAAAAAACTATTTCGACCGATGAAATCGTATATAAGCCGGTGGTCAGTGTGCCTGAGGGGGCCGGCATAGATGCTACAGCGCTTTTAGGGAGACTGGACACTAATTACAGGTTGGTCCTGGAATACGCCTATTTGAAGGGTTATACCCAACAGGAAATTTCGGACGAACTGGACATACCCTTAGGTACTGTTAAAACCAGACTTAGGGCTGCAATCAGTATGTTAAGAGAGACATTAAAAGGTGAAAAAAATTATTTCCTGGGGGGACCGGGATTAAGAAATTTATTACTGCTGTTAAAGTGGATATAGAAGAAATCAAGGCATCGGGATTATTGGAGCTTTACGTCATGGACCTGCTCTCACCAGCCGAAAAGGCTGAGGTGGAGGGGTATCTGTCAAAGCATCCGGATCTACAGACCGAGCTTCGTGAAATTGAACGAAGCCTTGAACTCTATGCTATGACTGCTGCAAAGACAGCCCCGGTCGGATTAAAAGATAAAATACTGAAAGAAATAAGGGTTGGTGCCCCCAAAGGTAATTCGGGTTCTGAACCACCACTACAAAGTGGGTTTGGTATCTGGAAGTTTATTGCGGCTTTGTTTGGTGTAAGTGTTCTACTTTTTGGCTACATGTTCTGGCAAAAAAACAATGCGCTTAATACCTTACAAGATGAGTATACTTCACTCAGGGATTCTTGCGCACAATCTACCCAGGAACTTACTTCACAATTAGACATCCTTCGTCAACTGACCTATCCGGACAATAAAATATTGCCTTTCCAGGCTACACCTGGTTTTGCGACGACCGATCTTTATCTGCATCATAATGCCGTCACGAAACGTAACTTTATCCAAGTTCGAAATCTCCCCGGACTGGCAGCCAATCAGTCTTTTCAGTTATGGTCCTTAAAACCAAATCAGGCACCTGCGCCGCTTACTGTATTTGATATTCCTGCTAATGGATTGATTGAAGTACAGTATGAAGACGGAACCGATACATACGCTATTACTATTGAACCAAAAGGAGGAAGAGAAACGCCAACGTTGGAAAACTTGATAGGCACGGTGAGTGTAGCGGGGATTTGATGCAAAGGGCAAAGGGCAAAGGGCAGAGAGCAAAGGATACCATGAGCAAAAAACAAGGCTGACAGCCATGAATTGAATTGCCACGG
>JBBRDL010000092.1:0-15524 GCA_038203965.1 Chitinophagales bacterium
GGCCATTAATTAAAAATATATTGGACCATATACTTAGTGGATTTGGAAGTCGACCCAGATACACCAAATTTTGGTAATTTATTTCATATCTATATAGATCTCTTTCTCCAAATATCAACATTGTATCCTTGGTGCAGATCATTCCTTTTTTCCAACGGTTGTTTCCAGCCATAGGACCATTCAATATTTTAGTATGACTTTTATTAATCAGATCAATCTCGTAGATTCCATCTTGTCCAAGTCCATAAAACATCCCATTTGGACAAGACGCAATATCCATCCATTCGTGGTATCCACCAGAATCGAACGTAGTGTCAATATATAATTCTTGTTGTGAACAATTTAAAAGATTAAATATACCAATCTCAGTTCGTTGCGTGTCAGGAATAGGATTTGTTATAGATGAGTAATAAAGTGATTGCGACTTACCTAAACCTGCAAGCAGTAAAAAAATGGAAATAAGAGTAGCGCTTTTCATATAAATGTATAATGGCGGAAGAATTATTTGAATTCTTCCGCCATTGACGAATATTAATAGATGATTAATTTTCCTGAAGATTCCTTTGTTTGGGAATCAATTTTATAAAAATAGAGACCCGGCAGTTGAGTAAGATCAAGTCGGGTTTCATTACCTATACATGTTGTAGTAAACACTTGTTTGCCAATAGAGTCAAAGAGATAGAATCTGTTAATTTGGCCGAGATTGGTATTTCCACATTTAACCACAAGTTGATCACGAGTAGGATTTGGGAAAACAAAGTCTTCGTATAAGTGCACTTCCCTTATTTCTAGTGATGCATGTTTCTCCTTTGAAACGTATGTATTTGGAAATTGCGTATCTCCTTGAGAAATAACTTCAAAATTGCCTTTTAATATCAGAAATGGTTCATTTGGATTATATGATTCCCCTATTGGCAATAAGCTAACATATGAAACATAGAATATGCCCTCAGTGTATTTAGTCAAAAGGGTCTCACTGCTTTGGAAAGCATGATATTGTATGTGCTGCTCAGTCGAACAAGGTATAGAAAAAAGAAGTACCTCAAGACCTTCTATCCTGTTGTCAAATGACAATGAAATATGATGTTGATCGGTTCTCTCAGCATTAATAAATTCAGTGCTTGATCTGAACAGTATTTCTTCCTCGCCTGTAAGCGGTACATCACATTCGGTACAAGTAGCATTCACATCTCCCATTTTGATACCGACAAAATCAAGGTCAGAAACATCTGCAGTCACATCCGCTACGTCTATATAACGATCATATGCAGGTACATCATTCTCGCAGAGATCAGGATACATTCCGTTATATTGATCGACAGGTACAAAAGTCCATGAAGGCCATGAAATAGGATTCGCCAATACTGCATTTTGAAGTGCGACCAGATCTAATGACGAAATCATCCCATTTTGATTTATGTCTGCGGCCAGCAACTGCCATATATGATCGAAGCAGGTTAAGGTCAGAATAAAATTGCGAATGATAACGAAATCCAACTCTGTAATGCCGCACAATCTATCACTTTCATTTTTCGGGGTCACCCGATAATCTAATTCTTCTACCACATCGCAATCAAAATCTCCGTAAGAATCTGTCAAGGTGCTGCATCCAAATCCATCTATTCCATTTGATTCTGATATGTTGACATCAACGTTAGGTAATCCTCCGTTTAAGGCACCAAGACAATCTAGTACAGGACTTTCAATATTGCCACTTAAGGTGTAGCCTTCAAAACAGACATCTGATGGTTCGCATCCTGATCCAACACTTAATTCACATTTTTGGTTTGCTACTCCCGGATCGTAAACCCACGATATATCAGTCGATCTGAAAGTGAAATCTGCACATTCAGCTACTGATGAGGAGTAATATATTGTAAATAAAATTTGATCATCATCTGTTGTAAGAATTGGGCCATCATTAAATGGGAATCTAACTCCATTGACGTCGATCCGTCCCGGAGCATTGTCAAATTCCATTTCATATGTCCCAAGGATATATTGGAGTCCTGGAAATATGCTTTCAATGGTTTTAGTCGCATCGATAATAAAATCTAGATTTGAATATTCTACTTCGAGTACTATTCCTGATGCAACTTCATAATCAAAATCCAATAATCTGACATCAATGGCATACAAATTTTCAAGGGCATCGTAATATGGACTGCTCATGCAAAATGACGCAGGCAAGCAACTTGGTTGGCCTTGGGCTAATGAGATCAACATTTGGCTAGTTAAAAGAACAAATAGCCATTTTCGATAAAAATGGAGATTTAAGGATGAAACTCTTAAGCAAGCGGGGGGGGGGTACTAGCGTTTTCATATAAAAGAAAATTTTGGTTACAATTTGGGGAAATGACCACATACTCAATCACTGAGACCATTGCATGATGAAAAACATCATCCATTGTCTTCTTTTTCTTCAAAAATTTTAACTAAGTTAATCCAAAGAATTGAGTTTTACAGATTATTATTTTTATTTAAGCGGAGCCCTACATTTCAAAAAGTTCATTACTGGTAGGCATGAAATAAAAATGACCTGCCTGAGTAGCATCAAATATGTAGTTTGATGATCCACCTCAATACATTTGCCTTTCTGACAGGCTCTGCCATTTAAACGATTGTAACTAAAAGAAAATCAAAACTTTAAGCTCGTGTGCCGCAGAAACATAGACTACTCTGTTTTTAGCTGTATTTTCGTGCTCTCATGTCCAAAGACACCAAAACAAAAAAACCCATACGGTTCAAACGGGAGAAACTCACAGATGAGGATCTGCTCAGGCTCTATAAAGGCCTTCTCCTTCCACGTATGATCGAAGAGAAGATGCTCAAGCTCCTCCGTCAGGGCAAAGTGAGCAAATGGTTTTCCGGCATCGGGCAGGAGGCCATCGCGGTAGGAGCTACGCTGGCCTTACAGCCAAAAGAACTCATATTTCCCCTACATCGTAACCTTGGGGTGTTTACCAACAGAGATATTCCGCTGCACCGCCTCTTTTCCCAGTGGCAAGGCAAACTAAACGGCTTCTCCAAAGGCCGCGAACGATCTTTTCACTTTGGTACCCTCGATTATGGCATTGTAGGTATGATCTCCCATCTGGGCCCCCAGCTAGCCCTGGCTTGTGGCGCTGCCTTGGCCTATAAGCTTGATAAACGTCCGATGGTCTCTCTGGCTTTTTCCGGAGAAGGAGGCACTAGCGAAGGTGATTTCCACGAAGCATTGAATATCGCTGCCGTATGGTCACTGCCTGTAATTTTTATCATCGAAAATAACGGCTACGGACTCTCTACCCCTTCCTCCGATCAGTTTATGTGCAAACATCTGGCCGACAAAGCCAAAGGCTACGGGATGGAAGGCATCACGATCGATGGCAATAATATCATCGAAGTCTACACCACGATCGATAAGTACGCTAAGAAAATGCGTCGTAAACCAGCTCCTATCCTGATTGAGTGTATGACTTTCCGCATGCGCGGACACGAAGAAGCATCAGGCGTAAAATACGTTCCACCCGAACTCATCGAAGCCTGGAATAAAAAAGATCCCGTCCTCAATTTCGAACGGTACCTGCTCGAACAAGAAGTGATCACGGAGGAGATAGTCAATGCAATGAAACGGGAAAATGAAGAACTCATCCTTCATCATCTCGACATCACAGAAAACGAACCAGACCTCACTGCAGATCTTGCACAAGAGCTAAACGATATCTATAAGCCCTGGAATCAGGAGGTAGTAGTCCCAATTGCGGGAGCGAAAGAAATGCGTATTGTAGATGCTATCACCGCCGGTCTCGATGAAGCCATGCAAAAGCATCCAAAGCTGGTCTTGATGGGCCAGGATATCGGTGATTACGGTGGTGTCTTCAAAATCACGGATGGTTTTGTAAAAAAATTCGGCAAAGAAAGAGTCCGCAATACACCACTATGTGAGAGTGGTGTCATCGGCACTGCACTGGGCATGAGCCTTGAAGGGTATAAGACGATGGTCGAGATGCAGTTTGCAGATTTCGTCACATGTGGCTTCAACCAGATCGTCAACAACCTCGCAAAGATTCATTATCGTTGGGGAGCATGTGCTGATGTTGTAGTACGTATGCCCACAGGTGCCGGTACAGGCGCGGGCCCTTTTCATAGCCAGAGCAATGAAGCATGGTTTTATCACGTCCCCGGATTGAAGATCGTATATCCCTCCACACCTGAAGATGCGAAAGGCCTTTTGACAGCCGCTTTTGAAGACCCTAATCCTGTTATGTACTTCGAGCACAAAGCGATGTACAGAGGTGTCAGCGGAATGGTGCCGGATGGATATTATACAACCCCCATCGGAAAAGCACGGCAAGTCAGGACCGGGCTACAAGCGAGTATTATCACATACGGTATGGGTGTTCACTGGGCGACCAAATTAGCTGAAGAACAAGATTGGGATCTCGACATAGTTGACCTCAGGACGCTTCTTCCTATAGACTGGGATTCAGTGCGTGCCAGTGTCCTGCGTACGCACAGAGTATTGATTCTCCACGAAGACACCCTGACCGGTGGTATCGGTGGAGATATTGCTGCTTATATTGCCGAAAATCTATACGAATACCTTGATGCACCTGTTATGCGGGTCGGATCGCTCGATACACCTGTTCCTTTTGCCGGAGTGTTAGAGAAGCAATTCCTTCCTGTCCAGCGTTTATATGAGCAGATGCAAAAACTTATATCTTATTAAATGAAACTAGACAACATCATTTCCGTCAGCGGCCTTTCCGGCTTGCAAAAATTGATCGCTACACGTCCAAATGGCCTGCTGATCGAAAGCTTTGACAACGGCAAGCGTCAGTTTGTTTCTGTGCGCAAACACCAATTCACTCCGCTTGTTTCCATCGGCATCTATACCTACACCGATGTAGCTGCATTGGATGAAGTATTGAAAAAAGTAGATACCACGCAGGCTGAAAATCCCGTACCAGATCTGAATGATAAAGCTGAAAATCTACGCGCATGGTTTAAAACCATCGTTGCAGACCACGACGAAGACCGCGTCCATATCAATGATATCCGCAAGGTGATAAAGTGGTATACCTTTCTCAAGCTGCATGCCTGGGAATTGATCAATGCCGATGCGGAGGCGGAAGTAAAAAATGATGCTTCGGCTACGCTCAGCAACCAAGTGAAAAAATGATGCTTCGACACATTCGACAAGCTCAGTGCGGCGCTACGTTCAGCAACCAAGTGAAAAATGATTAATGAAAAATGAAAAACGAAGCGCAGCGTAGATCACGTCCGCTAGGCGTGAGTGACAGGCGAAGAGTGATGTGCTGATCTGAGTCGAACCATGACGTGTATTATCCCCTGTTAAATTTTTTTAACTCACCACTCACCACTCACCACTCACCACTCACAATTTTACAGTCACATGATGTTCTCTTTCATCATCGGCCAGCACTATTCCATGGTCTTCCTGCAATTCATTATCAAGAAGGATCTGTATTTCTTCTGATCCGGATTTTTCCTGGATCATTTGAATGACATACGTAGAAGTTTTGTACTTGTACCTGATGGTGACATTACCCCATTCTTCCGGCAGGCAAGGCTCAAAGTAAAGTTTGTCAGCTCGACGTTTGAGCCCAATCACAGCATCAATAATCAACTGGTATAACCATCCTGCTGATCCCGTGTACCAGGTCCATCCACCTCTTCCGGCATGCTCTGCTACCGCGTACACATCTGCTGCGATAACATAGGGTTCAACTTTATAGGTTAGCATTCCTTCGTGGGTTTTGCCATGATTGACAGGATTGATCATTTGCAGCAACTCCCACATTTTCGTTTTGTCCCTCATAGCTGCAAAAGCCATTATCATCCAGATGGCAGCATGGGTATATTGGCCACCGTTTTCACGAACACCCGGAACATATCCCTTGATATAGCCGGGATTCATTTCGGAATTGTCAAAGGGTGGATCAAAAAGCTGAATAATCTTATCCTTTTTTCGCACCAATCTTTTCTCTGCTTCCCTTATTCCCTGATGCGACCTGGTTTTGTCACCTACTCCTGAGAGGACAGCCCAACTCTGTGCGATGGAATCAATCTTGCATTCATCATTTGTTTTCGATCCTAGTGGAGTGCCATCATCAAAATAGGCCCTGCGATACCATTCACCATCCCATGCATTTTTTTCAATATTTTCTTTCAAAGCACTCAGGATAATCCTGCATCTGCTTGTGAATGGCTCATCACCGCGATAGGCAGTAATCTCACTGAATTTAATAATCGTGTCAGATAAAAACCACGCTAGCCAGACACTTTCACCTTTGCCTTCTGAACCCACCCGATCCATTCCATCATTCCAGTCACCACCTCGCATCAATGGCAAGCCATGTGTACCAAACTGAAATCCAAATTCAATGGCCTTGACGCAATGCTGATAAAGCGTTGAAGAATGATCTGATATGACAGGTAAATCATAATAGGAATGTTCATCCCTGCCCAACTTCCTGCTTTCAAGAAAGAGCACATTCTCCTCCAGGATTGAAGTGTCACCAGTTACGAGCACATAAGTTGATGTGACATACGGAAGCCACAAGTAATCATCAGAGCAACTCGTCCGCACACCTCTTCCTGCCGGTGGATGCCACCAATGCTGCACATCTCCCTCCATAAACTGACGTGAGGCAAACAGCAGAATCAACTGTCGTGCCAATGCAGGTTCATTGTGCAGTAGCGACAACACATCCTGAAGCTGATCACGGAATCCAAAGGCGCCACCTGATTGATAGTAACCACTACGAGCCCATAGTCTGCAGGAAAGTGTCTGGTAATTGAGCCATCCATTCGTCAATACGTTTAAGGGTGCATCCGGGCTGTCTATGTTTACAACGGAAAGGGTCTTCTCCCATTTACTCATTACTTTCTGAAGTGCTTCTCTCGCCGCTGTTTTTCCTCTATCTTGATTGATGAGATAACTTATTTCCTCCCGATGCGTTCCTGCGCCAAGTCGAAATACAATTTCATTTTTTTCTCCGTCTTCGAGGTTTAACATTATTTGTATCACCCCGCATGGATCAAGAGCTGCCCCTGTCCTGCCGGATAGTTTCGACTTGTGAAGGGCTTCAGGATTTTTTGCAGTTCCATTTCTTCCAAAAAATTCTTCACGATCAGTAGTGATAGTACGCCCTCGATCGTTGACATCAAAAAAGCCTATCAGGCGCCCAAATTCAGTTGAATAGGAATTGCAGGCCACAATGGCGTCACTGTTCAAATCGACTTCAGTGGTCACATGCATTTTCGTTTTGTGCCGCAGATCACCTAACACCCATTCTGTATAGCCTGTTGCTGAAAGTTGACGTGCCCTGCCTGAGCGGTTTTCTATTTTGATGACCGTATACTTTATAGGTCTGTCTGCATCTACATAAACCCACATCTCCGTATAAATGCCATCTTCAACATGTTCATATACGCTGAAACCAAAACCATGTCTTGTGCTATATGGTGTTTTTCCGCAAGCGGGCAGCGGAGCAGGCGACCAGAAATATCCGGTTTCTTCATCACGGATATAAAAGTGCTCACCACCGATATCCGTAACCGGATCATTATGCCAGGGGGTCAGCCTCTGCTCATGGGCATTCTGAAACCATGTATAGGATTGTCCGCTTTCAGATATGACCGTTCCAAATTGGGGATTGGCTATCACATTCGACCATGGTGCTGGAGTGCGCTGACCGGGCTTTGTGGTGATGATATATTCTTTTCCATTTTTGGAATATCCGCCGATCCCATTATCAAATAAAAGTTCATCCCGAAGTTCAATGGCAGTCTCCGTGGAGTGATATATTCTTTGAGGAATAAAATTTGGAAGAATGGTTTTTAATTTCTTTCGACGATTTAGTTGCCCTTCCAATGTCCCTAACTTATCCGAAATGATAACACGCGCGACCGTTTGAAAAAGAATTCGGTCTTCATTGGATAATTGTTCGGCGGATCGGATAAATATACTTCCGGGCCTGTCCTGTTCCTCCGCGATATTTGTTGGAGCGATCAACGAAAGAATCCGGTTTTGCAATACCTGCCTGTATCCGCCATGATCTTCATTCCAGATGACTAGATCTACAATGAGTCCTTTCTGCCTCCAGAACGCATGGGCCTGGACAAGTTTTTCAACCAATTCAATACTGGTGCTATTCTCAATCTGAAGCAAGACTATAGGGAAATCTCCGGAAATAGAATGACTCCATAAACCCGATTGTCCGCTGTGGTTTTTGATAATGACACTCGGATCAGCCCTAAAAGACGCATTAGAATAAATAATTGATCCCGCCAATCTGCTATAGAGCAAAGCATCCTCCGCCGTAGCATTGATCTGCCGCAGGACGACCTGGCTATGCGTCCATGCCAATTCGAAAGCACGATCGATCATATGTTTGTCCTGGTATTTTTCAATCAGACGCAGGCTCTCATCCTCTGATTGACCTACCCCATACACCATGTCAAGTGTGATGGTTTCATATGGCTTGAGTGTTACTCTGTATTGAATAGCTACAATGGGATCCAGGACAGACCCTTCATTTCCTGAAAGAACTTCTTTTTGAATCATGGCCTGCGGATGACCGATGTTGTTACATCTTCCGATAAACTGATTCCTACTGGTTTCGTAGGAAACTTCCTGTACATCTGCGCCGTGTATTTTCATCAGGTGAAACATGGACAGTGGATGTTCTTCAACAGATCGGGGCCTGCGTGTACAGTGAATGGCATGATGTGCGGGGCTGATTTCAGTTTGCACAAAAAGATTGCTGAAGGCAGGATGTAACATGTCTGCAATGGCTGAATTTAAAACGACTTCACTATAACTCGTAAACTCTATTTGTCGGCGTTTGCGGGAACGATTCGTAATATGAAGTCTTCTGAATTCCACATCATCCTCCGGAGAAACTACAATTTCTGTGTGTGTATATACACTGTGGTCTTGTCTCCTGATTTCAGCACGGCCCGGTGAATAAATGACTTCATAATGGTCTGCAACTTTGAGCGTAGGTTGATGACCAGACGACCAGAACTCACCTGACTCCAGATCGCGGATATAACAAAAGGTACCCCAATGATCACAAGTGCCATCCTCTCGCCATCGTGTGACAGCAGTGTCCTTCCATCTGCTGTACCCACCACCTGAGTTACTTACCATCACATGGTACCTTCCGTTTGACAGCAACTGCACTTCAGGGATAGGCGTATTCGCTGTAGGGATGATCCTTAGTTCTGTATTGACTCGTTCTGAAGCAAGGTCCTTAACCTCTGTGATAGGTGTGAAGTAAGTAGTCGCCTGTGGAATTTTTTCCTGCAGCAATAACAAAGAAGTCTGAAGCTGTAAATCGGACTGAAACCTTTTTTGCATTGGTCGGTCACGCAATAAATGCAATAGGGAAAGGAATCCCATACCCTGATGATGCGTCATAAATGCTTTGACAATACTTTCAGTTTGTCCTCTTTGCAGCCTGGATGGGGTATAATCAATAGCCTCAAAGAACCCCCATCTGCCTTCAAACCCTTGTGAGGACATTTCTTTTAGGTTTTCATAGGCTTCATCAGGTTCAATCATAAGCGCCATGATAGATGCGTATGGAGCCACCACATAATCATCGGCCAGGCCACGCTTGAGTCCTAATCCAGGTACTCCAAATGCCTGATACATATAATCCATGTTGGCATGCACCATGTTGAAACAGGATTCTGAAAGTCCCCATGGCAACCCTCTCCGTTTGCCATATTCGATCTGTCTTCTTACTGCTCCTTTGTGCGTTTGATCCAATAAGGTACCATCATAGGTAGGTGTCATCAACATCGGCATCAGGTATTCAAACATAGAGCCGCTCCATGATATCAATACCGGATCTTTGCCCGTACTGGTGAGTTGTCTGCCCAGAGCAAACCAGCTTTCCTGTGGAATTTTTCCTTGCGCTATGGCCACATACACGCCCAGCCTCGCTTCTGATCCAAGTAAATCATAAAATCCAGGATCTCGGCGATGGTCTTCCACATTATACCCAATAGACAGAAAATGTTGCGCCGTACCGTACAAAAAATCATACTGGTAATCGGACATTTCAGTGCAGTGTTTTGCTATGGAATCAATCTTTTCCAGGATATTTTCTGTCAATTCTCTGGACGTAAGGATCTTGGATTGCATAGAAATCAACCATGCATTTTCGTCTGCTGAATTTTCGTCTGCTATCCACTTTTTAAATTTTGGGAGAAGATCATCCGTCATATTCATCAGGTCATCTAGTGAGGGAATCCTTTCACTCAATGGGATCAACTCACTATAGGTCGAAGACTGTTGAATGTCGGATATCCATGATATCAAATTGGTCAATTCATGATGTGCATGCGCACATTGACTCACTAAGGTACTGCTCCACCAATAGGCTTCGCTCGCAGGGTTTGCATTCAGTTTCGCGCGTAATTCTTCTGCCTTTTGCTGTAATTTTTCGAGAAAGGTTATGACAGATGAAATAGACAAAGGTCCATGTTGTCCTTTAGCCATTGCTTCCTCTTTTATTTTTTGTATTGCGCCGGCATCTTTTGTCTTTTCGTTCAGCACACTTATGGTGTCGTACAATCCTTCATACATTTGAGCACGAAGTATTGGCTGTGCAGCTATGTCAAATAAACCTTCCTTTAAGGTGAGAAGACTTGCAGCAAGGTTGCCACTATCTACAGTGGAGACATATCGTGGAAAAAGGGGCAATAAACTTTGCGTATTGTACCAATTTAAAAAATGACCCTTGTATCGTTCAAGCCGCTGCATCGAGGCCATTGTTTTTTGGGTCTTGTCAAGCAGTTGCTGTGTTGTTTGATACCCAAAGTCATGTGCAGCCAGTGATGATAGGAGGGAGAGACCGATATTCGTAGGGGAGGTGCGGTGCGCGATCCTTGGTTCAGGATTTTCCTGGTAATTGTCAGGGGGCAACCAATTATCCTCAGGACAAATAAAATTTTCAAAGAAAGCCCAGGTTTTTCTCGAAAGCACCTTTAAGTAATTCGTTTGTTGCGGTGATAAGCTTGCTTTTTTTCTGGTTTGCGGCAGACTGATCCACCACGCAAGGAAGGGAGACAGTATCCATAAAGAAAGGATTGGACTGGCAACAATGAAAGCAGACCAGGATAAAAAGGGAAGTACCGTCAGCAGCACAATTCCACAGAAAGGGCCAGCCCACATGGTCATGTAGTGTCCACTCAGATTTTTTTCATTAACACCTGATCCATAAGGATCCCATTGCAGCAGGTTTTTGCGAGAGATATGCACCCTCCATATCGTACGCAAGATCGCATCCATGTTCACAAACGCTTCATAAGGCAGACTGATGATCGTCCAGGTATGTTGAATCATATTATTAATCAATACATGGAATGAGGCGTCCAGGTAATTTTCCCACGTAACATCTAATGGTTTTTTTATAAATCCCCATCCAAAGGATAAAATGGATGGTGGGATGATGATGCCAATGACGGTGAAAGTCCAGAACCAAGGTGTGGCAGAGATCAGCCAGCCAAATACCAACATGGCCCACATTGCTATGGGCACAAGGCTTCGACGGAGATTGTCAAGAATCTTCCATCGGGATAAGGCTGTCAATTGATTTGTTTGACTCGTATCGCCTGGTCCCGGTACGCCTGGATACAACCATCGTGCAATTTGCCAGTCACCACGTATCCAGCGGTGACGACGTTTTACATCTGACAGATAGGTGGATGGATGTTCTTCGTATAATTGAACATCACTGATCAGGCCGGACCTCGCATGACATCCTTCCAATAAATCATGACTCAGTATGCGGTTGTCCGGAAACCGTGCATTAAGCGTTTTTTCAAATGCATCTACTTTATAAATCCCTTTACCAATAAACGAACCTTCTCTCAGGACATCCTGATAGACATCGGAAACTTCACGGGTGTATGGATCTATACCTTCTTCATTGCTGTGAATCCTCGCATACCATGATGCATCAGCTTGCGGAAGGCTGGAAGCCAGTCTTGGCTGGAGAATACCATAACCTTCTGTGATGAGTTTCTTTTTTGGATCATAATGGGGTTGATTAAGTGGATGAGCCAGTGTAGAAATAATCTTCCATGCAGCTTCTCTGGGAAGATGTGTATCCGCATCAAGTGTGATCACATATTTGATCTTCTGCAGTATTGATTGATCACCGACGATCAGTTGGAATCTTTCCTGTCCACTTCCCCTGAGGATGGCATTGAGGTCTCCTAATTTGCCGCGCTTACGCTCATAGCCCATCCAGATCTTATCTGCAGCATTCCATTGACGTGGCCTGTGAAGAAGAAAAAATAACTCCTTTTTTTTACTCCCGTATTTTTTGTTGAGTTCGTTTATTCGATTTTCAGCATAAACCATTAAAAACTGATCTTCAGGCAATACTGCTGTCAGCGCATCGCGGAAATCAGTTAATAACGCGAAGTGAAGGTTGTCCTGCCTATTGGCAAGAAATCGAACTTCCATTGTCTCCAGTAAATGATCCAACTCTTCCGAACTGCTGCATAATGTGGGTACCGCTACTAGTGTTCTGGATGATTCCGGTATGCCTTTCGAATAGTCCATCTTTGGCATGAAATCCGGTTCGACCAATAAGGTAGCAAACCAATTGACCACCGCTGTCGCTAATTGGCTGGTGGCAATGACCGTGATCATCGCTGACAGCATCAACCAACCGATAGATAATTGTTGATGATACGCCTGACGTATGAGCATTCCTGAGAGAAGTAGGGTCAGCAAAATAATCGAACCGGCATACAGACTAAAATTATAATTGGAAAGCCTACCTGCCAGCTTTTCAAACCAGGTGTATGTAATACCTGCACGGTTTTCGGTGCGTTCTGCGCCTTTGCCGGTCAAATAAAAACCAACATGTATATTGCGTTGGTTGCCGTTTGAGCTATCAAACATTTCACGGGCGAAATCGATAGCCATTCGTGCTACTTCAAGTTCTGAAGAGCCGCTGCGTTTGGCAATAGCTTCTATGCGATGACGATAGTGGTCACGTGTTCTGAAATCCATGTGTCCATAGATTCCATGTATATCTGTGCGTAATATTTCTTCAACCCCACTCGTCTTCTCAACAAAATCGCGCCAGTCAGAGGTGTTGATAAACCGAAGACTGCTGATACTGTTGCTCATCGATACCTGATCAGCAGCTTGTTTCTGATTCTCCTGGTGAACGAGCATATTTGTGGTCAGCCCGTTTTCAGCCAACCTTTGTTCGACCCATGATAACGGCAATGAAAGGGCAGGGCCTTTACCCAGCAAACGACGCGTAAGTTCTGCTACAAACGAACTTACTATCGGAGGATCAGATCTTGCCATATCTGCAGTGACCACGATCAGGCTCTTGGGGTCTTTTTCTGCTATATCGGTCATTTTATCCGCCCAGTGGTCTGCAAGATTTTTATTGATGCGATCACGGGCTATCGTCGCGGCAAGTCTTCGAAGATTTTCAATCAGCGCAATGCGAAGCATGATCGGGATCGCCCATAGTTCACCCAGTTTCAGATTGGTGACCTGTTGATAAGCGTTGATAAAACTGTGTATATTTTCCAGATCAACACGACCGTCACTATGCGCGATGATTTCTAATGCGATATCATACACACGCGGCAAGCCTGCGAGTGGACCTTTAGCTAAGCGGGGTAATGTTTCGCTATACGATCTTGGGAAATGTTTTTTGCCAATCTGTATTTGCTCTTCAATACTGTAATAATTGTCGAGCAACCATTCACCGGCAGGAGATATAGAACTGTTTTCTTTGGCGGATTCGATGAGCAGATTACGAACCTCCAATAAAATGGCTTGATTTTCATCTAATCGCTTCAGGAGTTTTTCCGGGGCAGGATCATCGCTCAGCGTATGCGTTTCAGCGAGGGAGGCAGCATATACTTCAAGCTGTGCTGTACTAAAGAGTTCGGCTCGGAGAGGTGATTTTTCGTTTTCGTACTTCCGCATCAGGTTGTCGCCTAGGAAAGGAAATCTGATCTGCGATAGAAAGTCCTGGAATGTATTGCTACTCACTGGTTTTGAACGTTTTAGTTGATATATATCACTCCCTTCACTACCTGTTCAGCAAGCTTTTACGAGGACGAGAAAATAGTTGTCGAGTGAAGCCCATCAGATGGTAATGGCTTCACTAATCAGGAAAGAACTGCTAACAAGACAATCAAAGGGGAAGAAAGGTTCGGATATGGGCAATTTGAAGGTATAAACGGATCATTTGCCCAAATTTGGTAATCCTGGAGATCACTTTTCATGCTTCGACTACCTCATCACATTATTGGTTGCTGAGCATAGCCGAAGCATAACTCTTCACTCTTCACTCCTTCCTTAATCCCCCATGGCTCTCAAATCAAACTCAAGTTTCATCTCTGTCAGTGCAGGTGAATTCTCTCTGAAGTTAAGCCTGATCTCAATCCCAAAAAACTCCCTTTTAATCCATTCACTGATATCCGTAATACCTGGAAAAAGTCTGATCACTGTATGATTTTTGAAAGGGACAGGATCGAGATATAGAAATTCAACTTTGTCAGCAGGATTGAAGGGATCAAAAATGTAGATCGAAATCCGATGGATAAAGTAGAGGTTTTCGTCCTGAAATAAACTTGATAGTACAGCATCCTTTGCCTCGATCGCGATGACCTCTTCTGCAGTATGCCCTGACTCACCAAGCCTGGTCAGGTACTGTGTAGGTAAAGGACTGAAAGTGTAAATGTGCGTATCAAACGTATTCAACCCCGGTGGGATCTCAAATTCGATCGGGGGCGGGGGATAATTGAGCTCAAATAACTCCTGCCGGTTATCCTTCTTACAGGCCAAAGCCATCATGCCAGACATCAGACCGATCACTACCCCAAACTTTAAGATGATTTTTCCCATATGACCCCAAGGTAACGTTTGAAAAGGGGGTTTCATTATAAATCACCTTTACGAGTAGTCCACATTCACGATGGCTGAACAAAGATTATATTTAAATCTGACGGTTTCGGGCTTGGCGAAAGAGGCGATTTTCACCACAAATGTTCATGCGGAGAACCAAAGATGGCAATGCTTCACACCCACACTCACACTCACTCTGAATTTAGTTTCAACTGGCGGGGCCGCCTACTCGACTAGCAGTAGTGCCTTCTTGCGTCAATGCTACTGTCCAACAAGTTTTGTTTTGTTGTCCGCAAGTTTTTGCTTGACATATGCTTTCAACTCGTCAAAATTCATATTTTGAGTTTCAGAGCTAATTTTATCTCTGATATCTCTCATCATTTTTACAGCGTCGAACTGTTTTTCTTTTTTAGTCGTTTCCATAATTTACTAAGTCTTTAGGGCTTCTAATTTCAATCATTGAATATCCAAGTCGCAAATTCACAGAATTGTAGCCCTTAATTTTGTCAAGGTTTACAATATGTTTAAAATTCCAACTTGCTAAAACGTCCTCTACTACTGAAGTGTCTATATAAATTCTCTGTTTCATACAATTTTCTGTACTTAC
>JBBRDL010000093.1:0-15277 GCA_038203965.1 Chitinophagales bacterium
TCAGTTGTGCCGAGAAAATATTTTTGTGCATTTACAGGATTATCTGCCATCTGACGCGTCTCCCGGCGGTAAGTGGATGGAGAACATACCAGAAGATGGAATAGTCTGGCTTGGTGATCTGGAGGATGGTTTGATTAGCTACATCACAGAGGATGTCTATTGTGGTCCAGACACAGCTATATGGACAGTTCATGTTTTGGAAAAACCTAATGTGCATCTGGGAGCAGATACTTCAATTTGTGCAGGTTCAGAACTTTCTCTAACCCTTGATTCAAATACTACCGGAACATGGCAGGATGGCAGCACAAGCAACAGCTATCAAGTGACAACGGGAGGATGGTATAGCTCGACAGTAGTTGACACATTTGGATGCACTCAAACAGATAGCATCTTTGTCGATCTTTTGGAAGAATTATGGTTAGATTCCGTATTTTATTTATGTCAGGATGAAATACTGCTTTTTCACAACGAACTTATTGATAAGGCTGGGACATATGTGATCACTGTTGATGGATCAGGGAATTGTGATACGGTATGGACGTTTACAGTTTTGGATGCAGATGACTTCCTTGGCATCATTCAAGAGGGAAATTTGAGACAGGAGTGTACGTCTATAAAATAAATATTACGCTGGCGGATGGAAGAATGGTAAGTTCCATTGGGACAGTTACTTTGATCAGATAAGTTGAAGACATCACAAGTGTGAGTTTCATGCAATTCATTTTTATTAGGATTTAAAACAAGTCCCTCTTAAGAGATTTAGGGGCACACGTATGCTATATCTCACACACCCCACCCGCACAGGCAATCGCAGCAGTGCTAGATACATCCTGGTACTCTGGTTCTTTCAGCAATGTGACAAAATCAACCAATTTGAAGTTGCGTTTGATCTTGACCCATTTGTGCCAAAGGTGAACATCTTTCATGCAATATATCGTGGTAGCGAGATCCCCATTGAAATAGTGGCGGCTGAATTGTTTGACACGTCGTAACCAGTCTTTCTTCAACATCACATCTGCACGTGTGCCGGAGATAGGAAGCTTGGGATCCTGTACCAGTTTGACGGCCGTCCATAGATCATTGTTGAAGTAATGAAGTCCATCAACGATCAGTCCTGACATAAAGATGGAGGCATCCCCATATTTATGTACGATTTCTTCTGTGTTCAGGACAGATGTGAATGGAGCTTGTGCATAATCTTTGTCACCAAACTGCGATATAAATGATACAGCAGTGAAGTTGTCCTGGTGGGAAAAGATGTAATCCACCACTTCTTTCATGTCATCGATGATGACCGTATTTGAGACATTGTGGTTGGTGAGTTTATTATAGCAGCATTCTTCGTTTTTACCTTCCTTGACCCATGCGTTTTGGACCAACTCGATCAATTGAAGATGTTTTATACCATGCATATCATCTTTGATGATGACATTGTCCTGATTCTCGCATGGGACATACACCACCCAGTCGGACTGGGTATTGGACCACAGGGATTCTTCAAGCATTTCAGGATAGTGGGCATGCACGTATTTAGCCGTCTCACTTTCTTTGTTGAGTTGCATGATCCTGAAGTAACGTTTGCTATGTTCAGGATGTATGCCTGATGCTGTTTTTAAAATGACAGATGCATTACCTGAAGGTTTTACAGTAGTCGTTCTCGCAGCTACATTAATGCCAATCAGTTGAGCAACTTCCTTGTTAGTCTGCTTGACGATTTCAGCTCCCTTATTCAGGATAGCTTCATCAAATAGCTCCGGCCGTGTCATCCAGCCTGTAATTGAAATACCAATCAGCGCCTCACCGGCTACTATTTCTTCAGTCTGTTTGCCTAAGTATGGAAAATCTGTATAACCTGCCTGCAGTGTACCAAGGATCGCAGATTTCCTGCAGAGCTTATAGAATTTGTCCACACTGAATTTTCCGTGTTTGTCGACACACGCCGAAGCATTCAGTTCATTAAGATTGCAAAATTGAAAAGCAGCTTCCTGTTTATTTTTGACCTGGGCATAAAAGTTGAAACCGATTTCAAAACATGGATTAAACATTTCATCTTCATGCGACATAAAGACAAACCCAAGATCATTATCCCCTTCATTGAGGGATACCAGTTCATTAAATGCTTCGTATGAAAAGGTGTGACGCAATAAGCCAACCGAATTGTTACTTCTGGCTCTCCAAGGATGTGTCTGGCGCCAGTGTCCGGTTTTGGCACGGATCAGTTCGTCATCATCGGGGTCCATAATGATATTCATAGCACTTCTTCTCACGCCACCTGAGAGGACAGCATCAGATATATGCATGAACACATCATAGGCGATGATGGATTTGAAAGGAGCACTTTCCGCTTCGCCGATATAATGATCGAGGAGTGTTTCAATACGCTCGATAGATTGTTTCAATCCATCCGGGCCAGGTGCTTTGAACCCCCCTGTGATCGGAGCTCCTTTAGGTCTGATTTCAGAATAATCAAATTTGATCTGGTTTCTGAAATACGCATTGTGCAGCGATGGGTGGTGGCAATAGGAGCTGATCAATACTTTGACAGCTTCTGACCATCCTTCGATGGAATCAGGAATCGTATACGATTTGACTTTATGACTCCGCTTGTAAAGAGGCGGGAGTTGACGTACAAATTTGTTTTTCAGTGAAACACCAAGACCTGTGCCTGAAAGCAATACAAAAAAGCCTTTATTGAAGACATCTGGTGCATAGGCATAGGTCGTACAACAATTGTAGATTTTGGCATTGTTGCGGAGGATTTGTTCTTCCCTGAATTGAAGATTGCGCTGTGAAGCAAGAAATTCTTTGTGATAATATGATTCCGCAACTTCGTCGAGTAAAGGATCTATCGAAGACCCATAGCGCATGCGGTGTGTATTGAGTACTTTATCACAGGCTTCTTCCCAGGTTTCGTAGCGTCCCAGGATCGGGTCCCATTTGAGATAATCACTGTAGAGCTTGAGTTGGGACAGGAATTCTTTTCCTTTGTCCATGAGGGCAGGAGAAATTGACATGTTCGTTTTGATATTAAACCCGGATGTGTTGGCTTTAGGCAAAAGTACATATTAGAATTATCTATCTTCATTTCAGGATGTTAATTTTTAACTTTCGGTGAATATTTTCATTGATGGTCAAACATTGTTGATTATGTTTGGCTCGTTAATAACTTGTTTTACAGCAGGCTAACAAGAGCTACCCTGAATTTGGTTGAGATGGTTAAGGGTAACCGCCTCAGATTAAGAGCAGCTTTTTGAGTTTTGCCCATATTCATTGAGTTTCGCAAGGATGATTATTTTTTGCAACCTAAATTTTGTTTCTTTTTGAGTCTGAGTGCTTCCAATCTGTTGATTTGCATGCTTTTGATGCCATATTGAAGGAGAATATCTTGAACAAAAGCAAGGTGAGGGCGTTTTAAAAAGATACATCTATAAATTCAACTCGATCGTTACTATCGCTACTTCCGTATAGTTGAAAATGAATTAAAAGATAAAAAAAACGTATAGGTTTCCTATACAATGAATAAAACAAGATAGTCATGTTTGAAGCTATCATGTTATTGACCACTTGAAATTTCTTTGCAATATCTAACCAACTAAATTAAAACACTATGAAAACGATCAAAGTCATGCTCACCACGCTGATAGCTGTTATTTTCTTTTCTGCCTGCGATCGGGCAAAAAATACAGATGCAGCACTATCCGGTTCTACGGAGATACTTTTCAAACATCAATGGAATTTAACAGAGTTGGATGGTCAGCCGGTCTTGCCCAACGATGCGCCGTACCTGCAGTTTATTCAAGGAGATGCCAACAAGGTTGTTGGTTTTACCGGCTGTAATCAAATAGGAGGCGATGTAGAACTCCAAAACGTGAACGTTGTAAAGTTTTCTGTGATGACTACTACCAAAATGGCTTGCACCGGTGAAAATGTTGAACAGAAATTTCTTGCGATATTTCCAAAGGCAGATGCCTGGAGTATTTCTATCGATGAGTTGTCGCTTTTTCAGGGCAGAAATCTGCTGGCGAAGTTTAAAGGTCTACCACCCGCTAAGGAGCCAATTGAAACCAAAACCTCAGTGTTAAACGGAAGATGGGAACTTGATTCTATTTCAAGTTCTAATCTTGCTTTCATAGCATTATATCCTGATCAGAAACCAAGCCTTGCCTTTAATCTGCCCACAATGGAAGTGGTGGGCTCTACGGGCTGCAATACGTTTACCAGTGCTTTTACGCTTGATAGTAGCAAAATTCAATTTATCAACCTGACGGCCACAGAGAAAGCATGCAATGGAGTAGGAGAACCAACCTTTATAAATGCCATGAAGGAAGTATCCAGCTATTCCCTTGTGGATACAAATACCTTGACACTGATGAAAGGAGAAGTTGCTATGCTACGGTTTATGCGTCGTTAATTTTATTGGTTGCTACTATCGGAGTATGACCTTGAGGATAAGGCTTTTCGTTGACATCTGTTTAAAGATCATTTTGAATGCTGGATTCTTGTGCATGAGTTGTTAGCTTTGCAGCAATTGAAATGCTAAAAAGCTAATTGTATGAGGTCGGTTTCGTTTTTATTGCTATCCTGCTTGTGTCTTGGGACACAGTTTGATGTTTTTTGTCAGGTCCCGACAGACAAAATGGACGTCATTCCAAATAGAGAAAAAGATATCTCTCCCGGATCAAAAATTTATTTCAAAGCTGTTGGAGATGATCCTGACTGGACATTAGCGATCTCTCCGCATGGCATAGAATTCAGGATTCAGTCCACCGGATATGGAAACTTCAGTTCTCCTCATGTTGAGCCTGTCAAAGCGATGGACAGTAATATCAAATTGTACAAACTAAGGACAGCTGCGGGATCAATGGATATTGAACTGACCAACATGCCATGCCAAAATGATCTTTCACGCGAACGATTCACGTATACCGTCAATATGACCTATCAGCAAGGTATTGATACCAGTGTAACGTACTTTAACGGATGTGGGAAATATATTACTGAACCTGATCTTGAACATAAATGGGTGTTGCAGGAGATAAATTCGGACACCGTGACTGCAGCGCAGTTCAATGATACGCTGCCATATCTGCTTATCTATTCAAGAGCTAGTTCATTTGAAGGCTACGGAGGTTGTAATACCATCAATGGCCGACTTTTTTCAGAGCGTAACATGGTGCGGTTTACAAATCTGTACCTCTCTAAAAGGAAATGCGTGACTATTGCAAAAGAAGAGGAATTTGTGAAAGCCTTACAATTCTCTACGCAGTTTGAGATCATTGACCACAGACTTGTGCTCTCCAACTATAACGGCGTCACTATGGTGCTAACAAAAGTTGAAAAATAAAGAGCTGATTGATACAAGCGGTCGGACGCATATGCAAGGATATCTTCTGCTTCTATAAAGTTTTATAACTTCAAACCTAAAATTACAAAACAATGAAAGAACAATTGTCAGCGTGGGGTGCCCAGATTTTGCCTTGGTTGCTATCGCATGGGCTACGTATTCTGATCATTGTCATCGCTGCTATCGTTGTCAATTTTCTTGCCAAGCGGTTCATTGCAAGGCTAGTCAGGATTTCAGTAACCATGCACAAGCATTATTCTGCGGCTGCCGAAAAAAAGCGAGAACTGACGCTGATCCAGATTATTAACTGGAGTATCAATGTGATGCTCATGTTGATTGTCATCATGTTGATCATGCATGAAGTTGGTGTTCCGATCGGTCCGATGTTGGCTGGTGCGGGGATCATTGGTTTGGCTGTCGGATTCGGGGGACAGTACCTGATACGGGATTTTATCACCGGTTTTTTTATGATTCTTGAAAATCAATATCGGATCGGTGATGTCGTCAGTCTGGATCAGACAAATGGCTCTGTGGAAAATATAAGTTTACGGATGACGACACTCAGAGATCTTGATGGAACAGTCCATCACGTGCCACATGGCGATATCAAACGTGTAGCCAATCTATCAATGGATTGGGCACGGATCAATCTTAATATCAGTATTACCTACCAGACCGATATGGAAAAGGTCATTCAAATCATTGACCGCGTAGGTCTCGAATTGGCAGCTGATCCGGCATGGAAAGATATTGTCATCAAACCACCTGCGTTTTTAAGGGTCGAAGATTTTTCAGATTCATCTGTTATCCTGAAGGTACTCGGAGAGACCTTGCCACTGCAAAAAGCGGCAATCACAGGTGAGTTGCGTAAGCGTATCAAGCTTGCGTTTGATAAAGAAGGTATTGAAATGCCCTTGCCTCAGCGGACACTACATGCATATTCCACTCCGGAAGAGAAGTGAAATTAAGGGTTGCATTAAAATATGATTAGCTTGCTCCAATGAAATTGCGCCCAAAATTTAATTCTTTTATTAGGGATATCCTATCAGAAAATTATATAAGCGAGCATGACCTGATTGTCATCAAGGGTGAGCCATCTCCTCAGTCGATTTATCTTACACATCGGAAGGACTGGTCAGTCATCAATGATAAGCTCAACCATGCATCTCTGGAATTGTACAGAGAAGCTAAAGCAGCATTTTTGATCACCAAATGGAGAACGTATGCAGATAGTATTCCCTATCTTCCCGTCATAACAGATGAAAAGGATTTTAGACTCTGCGACCTAAGTCAATGAACATTTTTAAATATTCTCCTCTATGAATAAATGGATCTTTGTTTTTTTCGCTTTCTTGCTTTGGGTAGGGTGTAAGCAAGATACGCCTTCGGATGCCTCTTTAGATATTGAACAACTGGCCTCACAATATGTCCGTCTAGCTCTGGTGATCGGGCAATATGACGAGCCTTTCGTTGATGCTTATTACGGTCCTGATTCACTGAAACCTAATGTGCCACCTTCTGCCGTATTTCCAAAGGACAGTTTGCTCAACGCGGTGCGCATTCTTCAGGGTGAAGCAGACAGGATAGCCAAAGTTGACAGCACTGCTTCTATAGGGCATCGAGCGGGATGGCTTTCGGATCAATTGAAATCTTTCGACAGGCGCATCAGGATTTTCTCTGATGAGTTTGCATTGTTCGATGAAGAATCAAGGGATTTGTTTGGTGTATCTGCACCGGTATTTAACGAGCACTACTATCAGATGCTAGTCGCTGAGCTGGATAGTGTCCTACCCGGAGAAGGAACCGTGCCAGAGCGTTTCCAGAAGCTGGCTAACCGTTTTATTATTCCAAAAGAAAAACTGGAAACTGTATTCAGGGCGGCGATCGCAGAATGTCGCAAACGTACGCTGGCTCATTATACCCTTCCTGAAAATGAAGATTTCAAACTGGAATTTGTTACGAACAAATCCTGGAGTGGTTACAACTGGTATAAGGGCAATTATCAAAGTGTGATACAAATCAATACGGATATCAATATTTTTATTGACCGTGCTATTGATGTAGGTAGTCATGAAAGCTATCCTGGTCATCATGTCTACAACATGTTGTTGGAGAAGAATCTCTACCGGGACCAAGGGTTGGTGGAGATTTCTGTTTACCCTTTGTACAGCCCGCAATCATTGATTGCGGAAGGGAGTGCAAACTATGGAATAGATGTTGTTTTTCCGGGCAATGACAAAGTCACTTTTGCAAAAGAGGTTTTATTGCCCCTGGCAGGGCTGGATACAACCGGTATAGCGCTTTATTTTCAAGCCCTTGCCACAAAGGGTAAATTAAATTATGTGCGAAACGATATAGGAAGGCAATTGCTGAGCGGAGCGATGACCGAAGAAGAAGCTTTGCGTTGGTTGCAGGACTATGGATTATATAACTATGAATCTGCGGTGAAAGGTATTAGTTTTATCCGTTCACAGCGAAGCTATGTCATCAATTACAATTACGGCATGGACCTTGTCAAGGAGTGGGTAGAAAATCAGAGCGGCCAGGATCCTGCAGCACGCTGGAAAGTATTTGAAACTTTGCTGAGCGGACAGATTAGGATAGGGGACATTGTTAAGGGAGATTAGGAGGTTAGCGGGGTAGTGGTTATAAATGTTGATAGGTTGATGAGTTGATAGGTTGATGTGTTGATAAGTTGATGTGTTGATGTGTTGATGTGTTGATAAGTTGATGTGTTGATAGGTTGATGAGTTGATAGGTTGATGAGTTGATAGGTTGATGAGTTGATAGGTTGATGTGTTGATGTGTTGATAGGTTGATGAGTTTAATTGATCTCTCGTCTACAGTCTCTCGTCTACACTCTCCCGTCTACACTCTCCCGTCTACACTCTCTCGTCTACCGTCTTTCGTCTCTCGTCTACCGTCTCCGGCCTGGATTTTGTGATCTCAGGACTATTGCATTATTTTAAGCCCCATATGGAAGCACTTGTATCGTCTCTTCTTATCCTGCACATCACAGCAGGAGCTATCGGGCTCATCAGCGGAACGATTAATATTGCACGTCGGAAAGGCGATAGACTGCATAAGGTAATCGGAATCATTTTTTTCTATGCTATGATGGTGGTCGGCTTTTCAGCAATTGTACTGTCATTAATCAATCCTAATTATTTCCTCACCATAGTAGGGGTATTTACGATCTATATGGATGGGACTGGATTTCGGTATATCCAACTTCGCCTCGCAGGGGTCGATAATGATCCGAAAGCATTGGATTGGGTGATGACCTATGGCATGGGCCTGGCCGGCGTTTTGTTTTTAGCCCTTGGCATTAATGCTTTGATACAAGGAAATACTTTTGGTATCGTATATATTGTATTTGGTTCCATCAGTCTTCTCTTCGTCCGCACGGATTTGGCAAATTATCGCGGCAAAGCTAAAGCCAGGAATTATTGGTTGTTAGCCCATCTGCAGCGTATGATCGGTGGATATATCGCGGCATTAACTGCATTTCTTGTTGTCAATGTGGATAATTTTCCGCCTATTTTACCGGGTGTCGTGTATTGGTTTTTGCCTACAGTTGTGCTGACGCCCTTGATCATTCTGTGGTCGAGGAAATATTCGATGTAAGACAGTGAGACAGTAAGACTGTAAGACTGTAAGACTGTAAGACTGTAAGACAGTGAGACAGTGAGACTGTAAGACAGTAAGACAGTGAGACTGTAAGACATGACAGACTCTCAGATGCCAGATACCAGACGCGCAGACGCAAGATGTGTTATGCTCGTTTTTTTTGCAGGCTTTGCCTGCACTCATCGTCTGTTTTTTTTTTAAAAAACAGACGATTTCGATAGCCTCCGGCTATCGATGGATAAAGCAAAGGAATCATCTTTTGTTTCGAGGCTGTTTCAGTAGCCTCCAGGCTGCAGGTGAAAATCATGCGTCGAAGATTTTCCTTGCCGGTAAAAACGGCATTTGTCACTATTCCCGAAGACGATTCATTTGATTTGCCTCCCGCGGACGTCCGTACAGACGCCCAACTTTGTTTTTTCTTCGCCGTTCCACCTCTCCCGCCTCTTCCATCTCTTCCACCTCTTCTGCCTCTTCCACCTCTTCCGCCTCTTCCGCCTCTTCCGCCTCTTCCGGAAGTCATATTATTGCATATTCTAATAAGTTTTCTTTACTTAGCAGTCTGGCAGCGAACTTTTTTCAAGCAGCACTGCCCGTTTTTTTCGTCTCTATAATAAGTCGGCTACACTACAAATGATCTTCCAGTGCATCTGGGGGACAGTTTTTTTATGATATTCAGACCTTAACTTGAATTTGACCAACATGAGATTTATTACCCCCCTTCTCTGCCTGGCTTTGATGGCCATCAACCAATTGTCCGCTGAAGGCACACGCCAGGTAGCGCCCAACGGAAACATCAATGTCATGGGCAATGCCACCTCGGATATTGCAGCACTCCACATCAACAACCCAAGTTACAATAGCTTTGCAGCCTTCAACAGCACGAACGCGCTCAGCCGGTTGTATATCCACGTCAAAGATCCCTCCACAGAGTGTATCTATCTGGGTTTCAACTGGGCCCATAATAATGTGACTTCGCCTGCTCCGCCACGGATCAATTTTCACTACCAGATTAAAGATCCCAATGGTAATATAGTCTTTGGCCCGATCCTGGTGACCCCTACCGAAGCCAATATTCAAAGCTGGTCAGAAGGATTTACCGGCCCAATGCAAATATTCGGCCCGGGTGGTTACAATGCCACACAAGTGACCTCTGCCAGCCTTGCTGCAGCAGGCTGGACCGGTAAGGGCGATTATTATATTGAATTCAGAGATGATGAAAATAATGATCTGCTGATCGATTTCTGGGATATCACAGTCGCAGACTGTACCACACCATCCCCCACAGAAAAAAAGGGTAGGGTATGGTCCTATAACTGGTCTTTCTTTGCCGTCAATGATTTTGGATTTCCCAACCGGCCTTTCAATGGCGCATTCTATGTGTGTGCTCCCGATCCCGATAATATCAATGCCTCTTTCGTAACGAAGATCGATTTTAATGGAAGTGGTTTCCAACCTGCAGCTTTTAATGTCGCCTTCAATAGTTTCGGAAGCATGAATTCCGGCGATGTAAGTGTAGACCGCAGAAGTGTTGAAAATGCGAATGCAACCCAGGCAGAATATTCTATTTTCCTCAACGACCCCATCGATATATGTGAGACGGCCAGCATCGGAGAAGTAGCCATACTCGGTGTCAGCCGCTGTGACGACGAAGACTATTGTATCAAATTTACCACCACCAAAGCAGGACAGGTTGATCTGTTACTTGATTTTGACGGACCAGACAATGTTTATACGCCGGGTACAGCCGATGTATTGATTTCCCGCACAGTGACCGCTGAAGAAGTCGGCATACCCACTTGTGTTGATTGGGATGGACTTGATGGACTCGGCAACCCAATGTCAGAAGACGTAGCTACGCAGATACCTATTACGATCGCCTACGCGCAAGGGATTTATCACTTCCCGATCTATGATGCGGAATTTATGACCAACGGATTTATGATTTCAGCAGTACGCCCCGCTGCAGCCGTTTCCCTTTTGTTCTATGATGACTCCAATATCAGCGTACCCTCCGGTGGTGGTGAACCAGCAACACAGCTTTCCGGTTGTATGCCTCCTTGCCACCGATGGACGAATTACACGCAACCTAATACAATAGGTTTCGGAAATTTGAATACCATTAATTCCTGGTGGTTCTCCCAACTGATTATACGCCAGGATGTCTTCTTCCTTCCTTCCTATTATACATGTGAAGTGGAAGGACCGGAACGTTTCTGTGCCGGCAGTACAACCCAATTAAATTTTAATCCTGTAGTGTATCCTGAAGGAGCTACCGGAAATGAGATCATCAGTACTGTATGGACAGGCCCCGGTATAGTTGGCGCCAATAATGCCGCTTCTGTGACCATCAATGATGGAGGTACCTATCACCTTGAGGTAGCATGGGTGACTAGTCTTGGAGACACATGTCGGACCATGTGTGAGCACCATCTGACTATTGACCCACCATTAGAATCCTCCATTGATACACTCATCATACAAGGAGAGACGATTGAAATAAATGGGGAGACGTATAATGAGGCTGGTCAGTTTATGCAGACATTCACCTCCAGCGAAGGGTGCGATAGTATCCTCACCATCAACATCATTGTGCTGAACACGATCATACACTATGATCTTAATGCATGTGAATCGTTTATGAGTAATGGCTCACACATGGATTATGCAGAGTTTATTCCTTCGTATCCACAACCGTTAACCTGCGCTACGATTGTAGCGGAGAACTTACACAGAGAAAACCCGCAAGTCAACAAACACAGTTGTACACCAGGTGTGGATGATTCACCGGGGATGTGTGTCGTAGCGCTGCCGGGATGCACATACGTAGCAGGACATGAAGCGTCTGTTGTCATAGAAGTAAACATCACTCCTGATCCTGATACAGCTGTGCATCTCACCGGGTTTTCATTTTATGAAAAGGCACCAGCTACGTTTGAATGGATCAGTGGTAACTCCGGACCAAACAATTATCCTACTTTGTTTCAAGTCAGGGTATTAAAAAACGGTACGGAAATCTACCTTTCGCCAGCTACGCCTACATCACTTGTATGGCAGCAGGTTTTTTATGATTTCCTGGACAATGATGATTTCCTCGTGAAGGATCCCACTACTTTCCGTTTTGAGTTATTGTCCTATTGCCCGGTAGGTAATGGTGCTGTAGAATCTGTATGGGACCTTGATGAGATTGACATCATGGCAAGCTGCGCATCTGTTGATGGGTTAAATAAAAATATCGCAGGTATCGTCACAACATCAAACGCAGTGGTGGTGCCTGGTGTGGAAATGCATCTTTATGATCAAGCAACTCTTGACAACGCCCTGATCACGACAACCAATGCTACAGGACACTATCTCTTTAGCAACTTGTTACCTGAGCGTGATTATTACATCACGGCGCATAAAGATGATGACCATCTTAATGGTATCAACACCCTGGACCTGATCCTCATCCAAAGACATTTGTTGGGCATCAGACCTTTTCTCTCCCCATATCAGAAGATCGCTGCAGATGCCAACCGTAATAATATCATCAGTGTGATCGACCTGATTGAACTCAGAAAACTCTTGTTGGGTATCTACAGCGAATTACCAAACAATACAAGCTGGAGATTTGGCATCGCAGGTCAAGTACTTCCAATTGATTATCCATGGCTGATGGAATCAACCTATGCCATTGAAACCCTGAATGACCACATCACCAATGCTGATTTTATTGGTATCAAAATAGGAGATGTGAATGGAGACGTGATACCAGCTGTCACCTCCGGAGGATTGCTTCCAAGAGGAGATAACAAAATGGTTTTAAATATAACTGATCAACCAATTGCAGCTGGTATTGCAACGGTAGTAGATATCACTAGCGATCAGTTTGCAGACATCGCAGGTTTGCAACTCAGCCTAGAAATGAAAAATGGACGGATACTTGACGTGGTAAGTGGTGCCATGGAGATGGCTGATGAATTCTTCAGTATAGGTTCTGATGGTAGCTTATTGATGAGCTGGAATGGAATGGAATTAATGACGGTAAGTTCAAATGATGTATTGTTTAGCTTAAAGGTTGTCTCCAATGTGAATGGGGCAAGTCAGGAGCTTTTGCACATTCGTGATGCAGGACTTTCATCAGAAGCCTATGTCGGTGAAACACTTGATAAGCTGAATATTGAATTGGGATCAGCTACGAATGTACTTCCTGTAGCGGGTAATGTATTGTTTGCAAACAAACCAAATCCATTTTCAAAATTCACCTCCATTCAGTTTCAGTTGGAGAAATCGGGCAGAGGCACACTACGTTTTTATGATCTTGCCGGTAGGGTGTTGCATGTCGAAACAGATGATTATGTCAAGGGTTTGAATACGGTAGAACTTTCCACACAAAAATTGGGTATCATTAGTGGGATTGTGATATGTCAGTTGCAATCTGAAGGTTTTGTGGCAACACAAAAGATGGTCGTTGTAAGAGAGTAAGGTTGTAAGACAGGGAGAAAGTAAAGCTGTAAGACAGGGAGAAAGTAAAGCTGTAATACAGGGAGAGAGTAAGGCTGTAAGACAGGGAGAAAAATAGAAAAGGGCAGTGGCGAAAGCCATTGTTCTTTTTTTTTAGCGCTTCTTGACACTACCACATCAGCCGTTTATGCCACTTAAACCTCTTAAATATTCTATGGTTTTGAATCGTCCAAATTTATTTCTTGCGCAGATAGAATACTTTGACTTTCTTCAGCTCAAGGAACCCACCATATGCCTTTACATATTCAGCGGGAGACGCAGAGCTGCAGTTTAATTCCAAGATTGACTGAAGGCCTATTCATCCTTTGATCCTTAAGGCCTCTTACGCTCTTAGGCCTCTTACGCCCCTCGATCCACTGCTCCCTTGCTCCTTTGATCCCTTCTTCACACATGACGAGCATTGTCGAATTTGGTACTCCATGTCATTGACATCTAGGATCAATAACAAGTATATTACGGGATATGATAAACGGCCTGAGTTCAAATGATGCGAAAAACAGGCTGAAAGACAGTGGATATAACGAGCTGCCTTCTTCAAAGCCCAAAAACATCTTAAGCATTGCACTGGAAGTTGTCCGGGAGCCAATGTTTTTATTGCTGATCACTTGTGGTGTGCTGTATATGTTGCTCGGGGACTATCGGGAGGGTACGATCATGCTGGCCACCATTTTTGTTATCATCTTTATCACGTTCTACCAGCACCGTAAAACGGAGAGAGCTCTTGAAGCCCTCAAAAAACTGTCTTCTCCGCGTGTGCTTGTCATGCGCGATGGGCAAGAGATCCGTATTGCTGGAAGGGAGGTCGTACCCGGAGATATCATGATCCTCAATCAAGGAGACCGCATCGCTGCCGATACTACAGTAGTAGATGCGCTCCATCTGACGGTGGATGAATCTATGCTCACAGGAGAATCTATTCCGGTGACAAAGGGAGTAGAAAGGAGCGGTGAGCAAAAACAATCTGTTGTTTTCAGCGGGACGCTTGTGGTCAAAGGCAGCGGCTTAGCACAGGTCAACACAACAGGCATTCATACGGAGTTTGGTAAGATAGGTACTTCGTTAGGTAAGATCGAAGAGGAAGAAACACGCTTGCAGAAGGAGATGAAAGTCCTGATCAGGTATTTGTTTCTGATTGGCGGTGTCATCTGTGTGGGCATTGTCGCACTCTTTTATTTTACGAGAGGCAATTTTATCGAGTCACTACTCAATGGTCTTGCAGCAGCGATGGCTATACTGCCTGAAGAGTTTCCAGTGGTACTGACCATTTTTATGGCCCTTGGTGCTTGGCATCTATCTAAGAAAAATGTTCTGACCAGGAAACCTTCAGCGATCGAAACACTAGGTGCAGCGACAGTTCTATGCACGGATAAAACCGGTACCATTACGCTCAACAAAATGGAGGTTGCCTCTCTATATACGGGAAGCCGGATTTTTTATCGTACTGATTTTGCAGGACATCCAGATGAAATTGCTGAGTTATCCCAGAGGGTGTTTCATGCCACTCCGATAGTCTCCATTGACCCTATGGACAAGGCCATCCACAACTTTTATGAGAAGCTCTTTTCAGATATACCTCTGTCAGGCGAGCTCATCAGGGAATACCCATTGTCGCACCAAATGCTCGCAATGACTATGGTGGTCAAGGATAGCAAAACACATAAGATTTCGATTTCTGCTAAAGGCGCCCCGTAGACGATTTTTCAGTTGTGCAGCATGGATGACCATGATACACAACGTCATCTGGAAGCGGTACAGACTATGGCAGAGAAAGGTTTCAGAGTTATTGCCGTCGCACATGGT
>JBBRDL010000094.1:0-15234 GCA_038203965.1 Chitinophagales bacterium
AGATTCCAGCAGGTAGCTGGCCTCATTGAGCAGGGTGCAGGGAACAAGGAACAAGGAACAAGGAACAAGGAACAGGGATCACTGATCAGGGAACAAGGAACAAGGAGCAGGGAGCAGGGAGCAAGGAACAGGGAACAGGGAACAAGGAGCAGTGGAAATTTTCAACTATCAGCGTAAACTATTAACCCCGGGGTTTTCGGAGCCATGTTGCTGAAAGCAACGAAGTGGAGGAACACAGGGGAGACAGATTTTGTAAAAAAATCTGGATGGGGCAAGGAGCAGGGAGCAGGGAGCAAGGAGCAAGGAGCAGGGTGCAAAGAGCAGGGTGCAAAGAGCAGGGTGCAGAGAGCAGGGTGCAGAGAGCAGAGAGCAGAGAGCAAGGAGCAAGGAGCAAGGAGCAGGGTGCAGAGAGCACGTAGCGTGAGGTATGATATGCAAGTAGTGAGGTGTAAGATGTAAGAATTCAGTAACTACTATCAAGCTCCAGCGCTACAATTCTCAAACTTGATCACGGATCACGGATCAATCTTTATGGGGTCGCTTTTCCAATATAATTACTTCTTTTTGGGCCTCACGTTTCGCTTTTTCTTCTTTTTTGCGTTTTTCGATGATCGCAACTTCTTCCTCAAACTTAAGAGGCTGAGCATTAAGGCGGCGGTGCCATGTAATGATGATGACATCGACCATGTCGTCGGGCAAGGAGACTGCCCTACCCTTCATATAATGTGACAACCGTGAACCTTCTTCAAATCCCCAGTTGATCAGGATCCAACGGCCAAGGCCGAAATGGAGATTACGTCTGATGGAATCTTCAGGTGCGGATTTAAATTCTAAAATGCCTTTGTGCTCTGACAAACGCTCGAGCTCCGTAAAGGCATCATCAAGATCAACTGGGATATATACTCCGTTGATCATCTCTTGCGTGATCCGTTTGGCATAGTTTGCCTCATACTCTTCAATCGTCTGAGCTTTCAGCGACATCGTCCATGAGAGAAACATCAACATCGTACCCAGTTTTACACTTGCTTTCATACCGGAAAGATAAACCATGAAAGGGTTCAATATATTGTGCTCGTAAATAGTTCCTTTAAGGAGTGAAAAAAGCTGAAAGTTCAGACACCCGTGTTAATCTGGCCATCATCGTCCTGCTGCAGGCAGTGATATACGCAGGCCTTTGGTTATGGAATGAATATATAGCAAGCTATCTCACGCTCATTTTTCCTGGAATGGTTCTGGTCATGCTGATCTTTGCACTGATTGCCGATCTCATCGAACCTAGCAGAATTCCGGGATGGTATTATGGGCTTATGATTGTATCGATCGTGACGCCGTTAATTATTGGTGCGGTGTTCTATTTCCTTTATGAAGGCAGACTCGATTGGCTGGTGTAAGAAGGTAAGAGAGTAAGAGAGTAAGACGTAAGACCTAAGACGTAAGACGTAAGACCTAAGACCTAAGACGCAAGACGCACGATGATCGTTTTTTTACAGGCACTTCCTGCTACTATCGGCTGTTTTTTAAAAAAAAACAGCCGATGTCGGTAGCCTCTGGCTACCGACTGATAAAGCAAAAAAATCATGCTCTATTTTGAAGGTGTGCCAGTAGCCTCCATGCTACAGGTGAGAATCCTTCTTAACACCTACCCTTGATCATCCATACCCCCTACCCCCTGAAAGGTGGAGCTAAGAATTACTTCATTATTAAAAAAATACACACCTTCCCCTTTCAGGGGGCAGGGGTCAGAAGGAACATCTCCCCCTGTCAGGGGACAGGGGTCAGCAAAGGCAAATTACAGGGGTAGTGGTCCAGTATAAATCACCTCATCAATGTCACATCCCCATATCTCACCTCACTATGTCCATCCATAAAAACAACGATCATCCTATACGTAAACACACCAGGATTCAACGCTTCTCCTTTCATCTTCCCATCCCAGGAGATGGATGGATCACCTGCCTGGAAATGTTCTGCTCCAAAGACAAGATTGCCCCAGCGATCATAGATGTTGAGGATTGAAATCTCCTCTACACCATCATCAGAACTGATCATCAGCACATCATTGATGCCGTCCCCATTGGGTGAGAAAATATTAGGGACGTAAACTTTGTAATCGGTCGTCACAAAAACGGTGAGGCTGTCTCTATCCGCACAACCATCAGCTGTGGTTACCGATACACTATAAGCCGTAGTGATAATCGGTGCAACAATTTGCGTCAGACAATTCGCACACCCAGCACTATCGATTCCTGTCCACATCAAGGAGGCCAACGAATCAAACGGCAGATTGATGATCGCTTGAAGAAGCGCAGAGTCTCCAACAGATATTGATTGATTTTCTCCCAACTCTATATTAACCATCAATGGGACATCGATAGAGATGATCTCTATAGCACTGCAATCATTGGCATCCAGAGATGTGATCTGATAGATCCCTTCATCAAGTCCGGTAAATGAAGATGAAGTCTGATATGTTGTACCATCAATCGAATACGTATAGGGTGCAACACCCCCAATTGGCAGCACGGTGATGCTACCCAATTGCTGATCGAAACAATCCGGCTCCGATACCTCAAAGCCAATCATAAATACATCTGGCTCTGTCAAAGTGATGGTACCACTAGTCTTACATCCATTACCATCCGTGATCGCGACATCGTAATCACCGGCACTGAGTCCTGTGATCATCTGATCAGTGTCATCCGAAGACCAGAGGTAGGTAAATGGTCCTACACCGTTCACATTGGCAATCGCGCTGCCATCCATGCCTCCTTCACAACTGATATCAAATCCATTGTAATCTATTGCTGCTACTACATTAAGCACAGGTATAGGATACAGAGATGTGGTTTCAATCACCAGGCTGTCACATCCATCCTGTGTTGTGTACATATTTTCGACACTTCCCACATCTGCGATATCGCATGTGTTGAAGTTGATTTGTGTTGTGTCCGCCAACACAAGAGATACCGTAAGCGTCACGATACTATCACAACCATACTGATTAAAATGCGTGGTGATAAACATCCCTGCCTCTGAGGATAGGCATGTGGTTTCGTTTAGAAAGGTCTGATCAGATGGAAGTAATGTGATCGTCTCTGTGACGATGCTATCGCAGCCAAACTGATTGGTGAGCTGTTGTACGAAGACACCCGTATCCGCAGGGTTGCAACTTGATGATGATAGATCTATCTGATGACTTATATTGAGTGTCACCGCCTCGGTGACGATGCTATCGCAACCAAATTGATTGATATGTTGTGTGACAAATACACCCGTATCTGCCGGTGTGCATGAGGATGCGTTGATCCATACAGAGTCTTGTTCACTGAAGGTCACCGTCAGGATGATCAGGCTGTCGCACCCATCTTGTCCTGTCAGGGTGTCCTGCGACACGCCCACATCTCCAGGATGGCACGATGTCGCATTGATGTACGTCGTATCTGACATACGGAAGGTCACCGTCGTGATGATCAGACTATCACATCCATCTGTGCCTTGTAACAATTGTTGATACTCTCCGATCATCGTCGAATCGCATGACGTACCAGACTGATACGTGGTATCTATACCCGCAAAAGAGACAGTGGTAATAATCATACTATCACACCCTGTCACATCCGGAATGATCAGCTGGAACATGCCCAGCTGCGCCGAATCGCATGCGACTTGACTGACATACGTCGTATCTGAAGGCGGTATCCAAGTTATACTGAGGATGATCAAACTATCACATCCAGCTTGATTGGAAAATGTATCAATGGATACACCAACATCCGCTTGTCTGCATGAAACCAATTGTATCGTTGTGGTATCTGCCGGCAGTAGAGAAATGGTCGTGGTCACCACTGTATCACATCCATTTGGATTGTTGAGATTAGTAATGAACACACCAGTTGCATCGGGATCACAGGTATCTTTTTGTATCTGTAACATGATGGCGGGCAGAATGGATAGATTGGTCGTCACGATACTATCGCAACCTTCCATAGAATTGAAAGTGTTCTCATACACACCGGGCTGTGTCTCCCAGAAGAAACCAAGCCATACCGAATCCCCATCACAGATAGAAACATCAAAGAAGTGTACATACGTTTGAAAGACTTCAACGACTTGTATCGGATCAGTGATTGTGATGCATGCTTCTTGAGATGGCACTACCGAGGTGATCGTGTAAGTAGTATTGTTTTGAGGTAGATCGATAAATGAATAATTACCTATCACATCATCAAATACAAAGGGTGATCCCGGATCCGCTAGTATCTCCACGGTGATCGGGAAGGTTGCATTAGTATTGAGGGTGAGTGTGGCGGATTGATTGTCGCAGATCGTGCTATCGCCGGTGAGTGATATGGTGATAACTGGAATGGTAGTCAGCAAAGCTGTATCAGTACCCGGACAGTGTGAATCATCGCTCACCGTCACGATATACTGCCCATCGTTGCTAGTGGTGATACTTTGGGTCATAGGTCCATTGGACCATTGATACACAGCTCCCGGAAAACTACCGGCATCGAAAGTAGCCGTAGTCCCCTCGCAGATGATTTGATCAGGACCGATATCTACAGCCAGTGGTGGTAGTTCCGTGACCTGGATAAAGGCAGTGGCTACATTGCTCATTGAACCGGATTCCGTAGTAAACTGAACTTCGATGGTGCGCAATCCAGCAGTAGGGTTGAAGGCTGTATTTATGTAGCGCACCAGATGCAAGGCATCGATAAAGTCAGTGGACTTCGCGCCTCCTGCATTGCTCAGTGTGAGGACATCTGTGCCTTGTCCGGCGACATCTATGCCGGGTATGCTGCCGGTGATATCTATTACCTCTCCCAAACCATCCGGAACAAATCCTGTGACCCGAATCGTCATCTCAGATATAATATCATCATAAAACATACGAACATCCTCATCGGCAACTGTTGCTTGCCTCATGGTACACGACACCTCTGTCGAATTAAAATCAGCATCTGTAGCACCGGAACTGTCGTTGCAATCGAGGTCGAGGGTGTTGTCGCAGGTTGAGGGTGGAATATGCTCCAAAAAAGTAGCAATTTGTGTATTATTAAATCCTATAGGGCAAAAGGTTGTAACTGCCCCATCTATTAAGTTTATTGAAACAAGTATATCTGGACCATTCGTGTCACCTCTATTTGCAACAATTGTATAGCAACGTTCGCTTGCAGTAGGACTACTAAAGTGGTAAAGAGGTAAATTATCTGGGAAAACCAGATTACTATTAGATGGATCTATTGCGTCAATTTGCCAAATACCATCAAAAGAGGCTCCATACAATTCACCATCAATAATAGCCAATCCTTCGACTGGGACAAACCCAGTTGCACCTAAGTCAGTCGCAATCCCAGAGTTAATATTCCAATGGAACAATTTCCCTGTAAACCCTTGGATCGTGTAAAATATACTATCTGATAAACATACCATCCCCACCATATTTGGTGAAGGGCCAAGAGGCCAAGTGGCAATTTGAACAGAATTTCCTGTGGTTAAATCAAAATCGAACAGTACAGATCCATTCATAGTATAAAAATTTCCATCCGGATCATATGAAGCACCACTTGCATAATCAAAAACGAATCCTTCTGATTCTACTGCACAACTACAAAAAGAACTAGTTAATTCAACTTTGAAATATTGAACATCACCAAATGCATAATATGTTTGCAAGCATACCTTCTCACTTGGTTGCATTAGTAAATACAAGATCAGTACTTGCCAAGTACTGATCTTGCACAATCGAAATTGAAGAAACAAACTGATTGATGATGGAAAAAAAAATCCCTTCATTTTAAAACTTTCTTAACAAACTTCATTCACATGGCGTTACTACACAGGCATTGCTTGTTTCTATATAGACAAAGCCTGAAGGAGCAATTTGCAACCACATAGTATCAGGAGCAGTTTGATCAGACTGACAAGTAATAATAATATTTGCAGTTAAAGTTGCTGAAAGATTCCGAACATAGAACGGGGAATTCTCACCAACGCAAAATGTTTTTCGGGGTTCATCCGTGTCAAGATCCCTGAAAAGTCCACCACCCGTAAATGAAGGACAATTGCCTGTAGCAGCCCCTAAACATGCTGATAACCCATTTGAAGTTCCACAAAACTGCAGTGTTGCACTGGTGGCTCCTGGTTGCAACCACACGGCACAACAACATTCGTCATCACCGGGACAATCATCACAATCACCACGAGTAGTCAATGGAGTATTGTCATTAGCATTCTGCGTATTTATTCGTGTGTCTGATTCTTGAGTACAAGCCACCAGAAGAAGCATGGATATCATGCATAACATTATATTTAAAAATATATTTTTCATTTGTATTTTTTTAATGGAAAAATGAAATTCGTCCATTTTTGGGTCTCTATTATGCAGTATGTGCCCTTTTCCAGTCTCTCAGACCGATATATCCTCTCCTGTCAGGGTATGCAGGAGAGGCTTCTTTGTCTCCGATTCGTACAGGAAGATTCCCTTTAAGCAATTTATAAATGTAGAATATAATTGCTGCGTCTGTGCTATAATTGGAGATATCACCTGATGCTTTTTTGACAAGGAAACATCTTGCATAAAGATCAGATTTCCAATAAGATATAATGAAATTTCGGAGGTATCCCAGTTCCAAAACCACCGAAAACCATCGAAGAGTTTCAACCCAAAACAGGATGACCGATGCGCTGATGCGCTGATGCGCTGATGCGCTGATGCGCTACTGGACCGGATATTTAGGATGTTTTTCATCTCACCTGTTGTTTCGGGCTGGAAGTTGTTGATAAATATACGAAAAAATCAATTGCGAATGTGTGAATTGGGCGGAAGGGCAGAAAGTAAAAACAAGTCCCCTTTAGGGGATTTAGGGGCAAAAGGGGGATCAATAACTCGCCTTCGTTCCCGTCCCGATAGTATCGGGATAGGGACGGAGCACTGACGCAGCGAAATACAAAGAATATAATCTTTAACTAAACACTCCAAACAACAAGCACCAAAGGTGCTCCGCGCTAAACCAAAGAAACCGATAGGTGTCTTGTCTTATCCTGAAATATGTTGACAGAAGATTTTTCTTGCCGTTAAAAACGGCATTTGTTATCGTTTCCAGAAGTGATTCTTTTGATTTGCCTCCCGAGAACGTAGGTTAACCTACGCCCAACTTTGGTTATTTATAAAACACCAATCGTCACTCCGTCTCCGCCCAGATTCTTTTCAGGATGTGAAATCTCTTTGAAAGGGTAACTCTTCATCTTGCGTGCCACCAACTGCCGAAGCACACCGGTTCCTTTTCCATGTACAATTCGGATCTGAGACTGACTACTCATAAATGCCGCATCAATAAAACGCTCGAGATAATGCGATGCTTCTTCAGGAAGCATGCCACGGATATCAAGTTCGTTTTCAAACCGACTATAATCGCTGATGTCTCTATTGAGACTGCGATGCGTCTTGACTTCAACAGGCGCATTAGCGGGGACCAATTCCGACAAAGGCATGGTCATCTGCAACTGCCCGACGATCACTACGGCTCTGTCTTTAGTAATTCGATCCACCACACCATACTGCTGTGTTGACCGCAACTTAACATGATCACCTACAAGGAAGTCTCTCTTGAAATGAGTGACTTCCACCAGTTCTTCCGCAAGCTCTTTGATCTCGGTACTGAACTGGCTTTGTTTAACTTTTATTTTTTCAATTTGCTCTTTAGCCTTTTCGGCATTCTTCTCATTTTTAAGGTCCTTGAGTAGACGGTTCATCTCCTGACTGTATTGAGACACTTCATTTAAGGCTGCTTTCTTCTGATCGATCTTAAATTTCTTTCGTTTGATTTCGAGATCGAGACGCAGCTGCTCATAGTTTATTACCAACCGATCTAGGTCCTTTTGTTTTTCCTGCAAGTTTTTGATCTCTGTACTCAATCGTAATGTTTTGTCATCGAGATCATGGATCAGATCTTCAAGCTCCATCGCCTTCGTCCCGGCTTTTTTACGAGCGTATTCAATCACCTCAGCAGGAAGACCTGTCCGCTCAGCAATTTCAAATGCAAATGAACTACCGGGTTTACCAATTTTAAGTTGATACGTTGGTTGAATTTTTTCTTTATCAAACATCATTGCACCGTTGACTACACCTTTGGTGTTATGCGCATACATCTTGATGTTTGGATAATGTGTTGTCAGCACACCGTAAGTATTCCGTTTCACGAGGGCGTCCAGAATGGCTTCGGCGATGGCCCCGCCTATTTTTGGATCTGTGCCTGAACCAAACTCGTCAACAAGGATCATGGTTGAATCATCCGCTGCATCAAGGGTTTCTTTCATATTTCTCAACCGCGAACTATAGGTAGACAAATCCTCTTCGATCGACTGCTGATCGCCGATATCCACACATATCCTCTTGACGACACCGATCACCGAACTACCATCGGCGGGAATCAACATACCACATTGCGCCATCACCTGAATGAGTCCTGTGGCTTTCATCAGGATGGACTTTCCCCCTGCATTAGGTCCGCTGAGAATCAGAAGTCTGTTAGGCGGATTGAGAATCAAATCAAACGGGATGACCGTTTTCTGCTTTAATTTATTTTTTAAGTAAAGTAGCGGATGACGCGCCTGTATCAAGTGCAAGGTGGCGCTATCCTGCAATTTAGGTCGCTGTCCTCTATAACTGAGGCCAAGCAATGCCATACACTGTATAAGATCCCAATGATGTATCAATCTGACGATATCATCTATATGCTCTTTGTGCGGACGGAGTGTGTGACACAGTTCTTTAAGTAGCCTGAATACTTCCTTTTTAAATTCCCCTTCAAACTCGATGATGTTATTGTTGATTTCAACAATGAGTTCCGGCTCAAGGAATACGGTTCTGCCAGTGGTCGATTCGTCATGTATAATTCCTTTGATCTTTCTTTTGTATTCAGCTTGTACACACAATACACGACGACCGGAACGAATCGACTCGACAGTATCTGTCAGAAAGCCATCACTTTTGTATCGTGCTATGAGCCGCACGAACTCCCTGTTTAAACGAGCCGCTTCGATTTCTATTGAACGTGCTATGACAAGCAGCTCCGGAGAAGCATTAGGCCTGACATCACCTCTTTCATCAAGGATGACGCGGATGGGTTTGATCAATTTTGTTGGATCAGCAGCGATGAATGTCCACTGAAAGATTTCAGGAAAATCGTGTCGGTTGTCAGGTTTTGAAAAAAACTGATGGATCAACTGTACCTGTTCCATCTGGCGCCCGATTTCATGGATGTCCTCCTGAGGTATAACATAACCATCAATAGTGAGATGCTCGAGGGACTCCGCAAAATCTCCATATTCACTGAGCTGAGGACGAGCAGAAAGGGCTGAAATATCGGCATACTCATAGACCTGGTCCAGGCGGTGCTGGATCTCACCCATGTCGGAAAGCGGATGCAACGTAAGGCAGCTCTCACGGCCGGATACTCCGCGGGCATACCCTGCAAGTAGTTCACGGATCTTATGAAACTCGATTTGCTCTTCTGCTGCGGATGTTATTTCAACCAGGTTGGACATGGGAGTGCAAAATTAGGATTTAGTTGTGAGACAGTGAGAGGGGTAAGAAAGTGAGATGGGTAAGACAGTGAGAGGTATGGGTGTTGGTTTACCTCGTCTTTTGTCTGATTCATAGATTCCTGATTAGTGCATTTAAAGCATGCTGCCAAAATCAGCTATCTTTCGAGCATGGAAAAACATAACATGGATGGCTTCCAATAGTTTAGGACGTATATTCAGGATCACAACAGCCGGTGAGTCGCACGGGCCTGCGATTGGCGTCATCATCGATGGATGCCCTGCCGGGATACCAATCGATTTGGAAATTATTCAACACGATCTCGATCGTCGCCGTCCAGGTCAATCCCCCATTACGACACAACGAAAAGAATCTGACACCATTACTATACAATCAGGTGTGTATCAGGGGAAGACTACCGGCGCCCCGATCCTCATGATGATTCGCAATGAGGATATGCGTCCGGCAGATTATGATCATACTACAGATAGCTTTAGACCATCTCATGCAGATTATACCTACCATCAAAAATACGGAACACGAGATCATCGGGGAGGCGGCAGATCATCTGCTAGAGAGACGGCAAACTGGGTTGCCGCAGGTGCAATCGCTAAATTGATTTTACAACAAGATGGAATAAAAATAAATGCCGGTGTAACAGCTGTAGGCACCATCAAATCATCAAATGATCTAGATTCTTTTGACTGGGCGTATGCAGAAACAAATCCGGTACGATGTCCCGATCCAACAGCAACTGCATCCATGCTGTCACTGATCGAAAAAGTGAGAGATGCAGGAGATACGATTGGTGGCATCGTCACATGCGTCATTAATGGATGCCCTCCGGGATTGGGTGAACCTGTTTTCCATAAACTGCATGCTGACCTGGGACATGCCATGCTGAGTATCAATGCATGCAAAGGTTTTGAATATGGTTCCGGATTTGGAGGAGCTGCGATGCGTGGGAGTGCGCACAATGATGTATGGATAAAATCAAATGATACACTGACTACATCCACCAATCATTCGGGTGGCATACAGGGAGGCATAAGTAATAGTATGCCTATTTATTTCAATGTTGCGTTCAAACCAGTCTCTACATTGATGATCAGTCAATCTACAGTTACTATGTCTGGAGCACAAACAACCTTAGAAGGAAAAGGAAGGCACGATCCATGTGTGGTCCCTCGGGCCGTGCCAATCGTGGAAGCATTGGCAGCACTTGTGCTTGTGGATCATCTCTTGCTAGCCAGGGCATATAACCAACCTAAATAGCCTACCTGGTGCCCCTGAAAACTGAAGTAATTTCTTTGATCCGCCAGCTAGGTCTTTCTAATGCGGCCGACAAGGCACGATATCAATGGATGCGATTCCGCAATCGCGCGAAAAACGATCAATTTAAAAAGGAATTTCCCAAAGTCCCTCTCCCGCCACCGTACATGGTGTACGAGTCATTTCAGATAGATTATCGCAAATATTATGCAGGAGGGCGCGAAGATGCGCAATGGATTGTATCATTGGCAAATCCCCATATAGGATTGGAAAATAGTAAGATCCTGGATTGGGGCTGCGGCCCTGCGCGGATCATAAGACATTTGCCTGAGATCTTAGGTAATACTAACAAATACTACGGAACGGACTACAATGCAAAAACGATTAGATGGTGCTCAACCAATATTCATGGGGTATCCTTTTCAAAGAATAACCTTACTCCACCACTCCCCTTTCCGGAGCAACATTTTGATCTCGTCTATGGTATTTCTATCCTGACCCACTTATCAGAAGAAAATCAATATGCCTGGAGCAATGAATTATACAGGGTTCTCTCCCCTGGAGGTGTTGTCATCCTTACCACACATGGTGATGCTTTCATGGAAAAACTAAGTGCAGCAGAGGTTAAAGTTTATGAGCATCAAAAAGTAATTCTTCGTGATAAATCAAAAGAAGGTCACCGAACTTTTGGCACTTTTCATCCGCCTGCTTTTATCCGAAGCGTTTTTACACAATCTGGCTTTAGTATTTTAGAACACAATCCAGGGAAGCGAGTTAATGAAAGCTATATTGCACAGGATGTATGGATATTGCGCAAATAATAGAACATCGATTTACTGCTATAACGGAAGGTGCTTGGTTTACATTTATTTTTTCGAAATATATTTTCCTCCAAAAGCATCCTGACGTTTTGTACAATTGCAGGCATATTACAGGCTAGGCTAATTATTATTTTTCAGAATGGTTCATTCTTTGATTGTACCATCGTTCATTCAAAGACCATTCATCGGCCATTTTTATGTCACCTTTTTCCAGGTCAATCTCTATTTCCCAATCACCATAAAGTCCTTCAAACAGATCTAATCCTGTTACTTTTTCAATACTGTCAATAGGTACCATATACTCCACCAGAGAGCCTTGAACTGACTCCATTTGGTCAAATAAAAATCCAATGACCTTTGGTTTCCCATCATGCAATGTAAAAATTGCTTTATAAAAATATTCGGGCACCAATATTTGATTTTCACCGATCGTGGTATTCGCTCCCTCGAAAACAGGTCCTGCAACCACGCGAATACTTTTATACAATCTTGACCAATCTCTGACATTATGCTCGAGCTCTAGCCAGATACCATCATTGAATTCCTCGCGCATCGGAGCCACATTGCTTAAAAGAAAAGTGGCATCCATAGCTTCTTTATTCCAGGCCATGTCCGCGGATGGCACCAGATGGCCTCTTCGAAATCCACTTCCTTTGTAATCCTTGTAATGGCCGGATCCACTTTCAATAGCCGGATCAGGATCAAAGTCCTGGTCACGCTCATGTTTTGGTTTATTCATCATATCTACAGTTAGGTGATATGACACCCATTCGGGAAGTTCATATTGATCTACATAGGATAGGCTGAATCCGGGCTTATGATAAACAATTCCGTTTTTGGGATCAGGCGTGTAGTCTGGGCTGGTTTTTTCTACAGACTTGAAATCATTGCTCAGGCTATTCAGGTAATACATGAAAAGCAGAATGATACCTATAAAAAACAAACCCATAAACAAAAGTTTACTGGCCGACTTTCTATCATATCGTTTGTTGTGACTGGGGATGCGAAACTCACTCATACGTATTGGCAAAGTTACTTCTGTAAATCGATGTTTGATTGTATATTGCACCAGGCAATTATATCACCAGTTTGAATGAAATACCTGGCCATTCTAGTATGTAGTGTTCATCTTGCGATTTCCTGCTATGCTCAATCAGGTCCTTACATGTTTTCCGGCGCCGGATATCAGGGAAATGGCCAAATCGGTCTGTTGACAGAAGATGCAGAAGCAGGAATTGTCCTCCCTGCATTGCTGGCTAGCCGTACCCATGGGGGATGGTCTGTAGCCGCCGCTACACGGACCGGACTGAACGATCTGACGGAAATTTCAGGCTCAGCGCACCTTGTCTTGCCATGGAAGGACCAGGTAGCTCTAGGAATCCAACACACTGGTATCGAAGGTTATTCCGAACAACGTATCACCTTCAGTTATGCTCGGCGACTTTTTGAAAAACTTAATACAGCCGTTCAGTTTGATCTCAACAGAAATGAAGCCGAAGAATTTGATAACATCTATTCGGCCTCCTGGTCCATTTCTTTTCATGCCCCCTTAATGCAAGAACTGTCTATGTCTGCATGGATATACAACCCTTTAGGCACAGAGACAGTACTCGATCTGCCATCCATGGCCAGGATAGGCATCCTTTATGAACCCTCTGAAAAAATTAGCGTTGCGATCGAAGCAGAAAAAGACTGGAGACATGATCTTCGACTCAAAGCCGGTCTAAATTATCACTTGCATCCCCGCCTTTCAGTTCGTTGGGGCTTAGGGACAAATCCATCATTGGTACATGCGGGTATTACTTGGAACATCTTTGACAGCATGGCACTCAGCGGCGGGTGGCGTTATCATTCGAGACTTGGTAGTAGCCTGAGCGCCTCTTTGTCCCAATACCATATCGAATGAACGGTAAGATCGCCTTTGTCGCTGCCACTGAAAAAGAAATTGAACCGCTCCTGAATTATTTCCGGAAACACGCGCAGCAGCATTCTTTTCAAACGTACCAGATGCATGGTTTGCAGATTGATATTCTGTTCAGTGGAATCGGGATTCTGCATACATCTTTTACTTTAATGGATTACCTGAGTCATCGGCATCCTGATGCCTGGATACAAGCTGGCATTGGTGGGGCTTTTGATCCTACGCTTGCTATCGGGGATGTCTTTCAAATTAAAAATGAAATACTGGCGGGATTTGGAGCCGAAGATCCTCATGGTCACATCATGGATCCTTTCTCCCTTGGTTGGAACGATCCTGATGGCTTTCCTTATTCCAACGGATTGCTGGAATGTCCTTACCAATCTGCGTTACCATTGCCATTTGCAACGGGTATGACCACATTTTTTGCTCATGGTCAACCAGAAAGTATTGAACAGCTCAGAAATCAGCCACATGGTCAGCTTGAAAATATGGAAGGAGCTGCATTTTTTTATATCAGTCTGATCAAAAAAATTCCATTTTTAAGTATCAGGTCCGTTTCCAATAAAGTGGAGACAAGAGATACTTCAAAATGGGATTTTAATGGGTCCATCACCAGCCTGAATGCCTCGATCATCAAGTTGCTAGAGAAATCAAAATTTCATCCTGAAAATTTATTTATCACCAGAAACAGGTAAGCTTCTCTCCAGATATTGCTGCACCATCATCACGACTTCATTATAACTTCTCAGCCCACCCTTTACCCCATGCTTTTTGAGATAAGAGGAGTAGATTGCATCTCTTGCCCGAGGCATGATATCAGGATATTTTCTATCATTTTCTTTGATCAGGGTGATGACTCTTTTGACGACCATTGGCAGCGTAGGGATCACCATTGATACGCTGTCCGAAGACATCTCCGCTGCAGCATAGCGCCAATAGGTATACGCACCTCCAAACCTTATCCATCGATTGTTTGATTTACTGCAAGCAAGCCAGGCTATAAAATTGCAACTTCCTTCGTCTGCGACACCATAGCCATGTGCCATTTCATGTGCTATGGTGAAAGGTTTCTGAACAGAGAGTAGTCCTTTATCTATATGACCTTCGCCAGTGTGTGGAATATAAACCCCTGCTGTGTTCAACCGCAATAGGAGACCATTCGGCCAGAGTTGCCTTACCCTTACTCTGCCTTTGTGCCTCAAATCGAGTTCTACGAGCGCTGCTTCAACATCTGGTCTCAGATCATGATCATTGATATCAAATCCTTTGATCACTTCATCCGCTGTCATATTGGGTGGCAGAGCTTCAGCTTCTTTTTTCAAAGCCTCTGTCGCTCGTCTAAACTCAAGATCGATGGCGCCCTTCCCTATCTGTTCAAAATCAAATCCAAGCCTTTGTGATAAAGAAATCTGTCCATAATTGAATCCCCAGGCAACGTAGAAGATGGTCACCATTGCTCCTGCACCCCCAACAGCTCTGGTCAACTGATAAACAACTCCCTTATGCCATTGAACCAGCCATCTTACCGTTCTGAATAATAAAATGGTAAGTATTATATATACCATAGGAATCGGTGACCAACCAAGGGTATAGTCATAGGCTTGTCTGATCCAGGTAAAAAGCCCCTGGTAATACTTTTGCTCCCAAAATATAGATGGGAGCAACTCTTTAAA
>JBBRDL010000095.1:0-14965 GCA_038203965.1 Chitinophagales bacterium
CAACTTTGGTCTTTCTTCCAACTTTGGTCTTTCTTCCAACTTTGGTTTTACTTATTATTTGATTTATTGGATTAGCCTCCATGCTCTCTGCCCTATGCTCTCTGCTCCAAGCCTGCAATCACGGCTTCAATAATATCACAACATGCATGCAATTGATCCTCTGTAATGACTAAAGGTGGTGCGAATCTGATAATATTACCATGTGTTGGTTTGGCTAAAAGGCCTTTTTCTGCAAGTGCCAAACAAATATCCCATGCCAGATGGCCCTCTTCATCATCATCGACGACGATAGCATTGAGCAATCCTTTACCTCTCACCAGCAGCATGATCGGATACTGATCAACCAATAATTGCATCCGCTCGCGGAATATCACACCAAGCTTTTGAGCATTGGCATCAAGTCGCTCGTCTCTGATGACATCGAGTGCTGCCATCGCTACAGCACAAGCCAAAGGATTACCTCCAAATGTAGAACCATGTTCACCAGGCTTGATACAAAGCATGATATCGTCATTGGCCAATACGGCTGAGACAGGCAGGACACCACCTGATAATGCCTTACCGAGTATCAAAATATCCGGTTTGATCTCAGGTTTGTTTTCACAAAAGCCTGTACATGTACAATTCCCACAGGTAGCCAGCAATTTTCCTGTTCTGGCAATACCTGTTTGGACTTCATCTACAATGAACAGAATATTTTTTTCACGACACCTGGCCTGAATGTAAGGGAGGTAATCAGCATCCGGAACTACTACTCCAGCTTCACCTTGTATAGGCTCAATAAGGATACCCGCAATAGTTGGATCGTCCAGTACTTCATCAAGCGCTGCTTTATCATTATATGGTATCACAATGTAGCCGGGCATAAATGGACCAAAGCCTCCGGTACTCGACGGGTCTGTGGAGGCAGAAATAACACCCAGCGTCCGGCCATGAAAATTACCGGATACAAAAACTATTTTGGCGGACTGATCTGCCAATCCTTTTTTGCTATATGCCCATTTTCGGCATAGTTTGATAGCTGACTCCACAGCTTCGACACCTGAATTAGCCAAAAGGGCCTTGTCGTAATCAAAGTAAGCGGTTATATATTTTTCAAAAGGCCCAAGTTTATCATTATAGAATGCCCTTGAAGTCAGGGTAAGTTGACTCGCTTGATTGACAAGAGCCTGCACTATTCTAGGATGGCAATGCCCCTGGTTGACAGCACTGTAAGCTGACAAAAAATCATAATATCTTTTTCCTTCTACATCCCAGAGGAACACACCTTCCCCCTTTGTTAGGACTACAGGAAGAGGATGATAATTGTGTGCCCCATATTTATCTTCAAGGTCTATAAATATTCCTGATTGGGTTAGCGTTTCAATCGCCATCGGCTTCAATTTTAGCCTTCAAAAATACCACATTTTCAAGCATAAATCATCAGCCAAGTTCATTGTCTTTTAATGGAAGTCAAATGTCAAAATGGCAGATAATCCCTATCTTTGCCACCCATTCAAACTATGAATCCAATCGTTTCTAACATAAAAACCATTGACGAATCCCGCCAGGGAGAAGCATTCTATATGACTGAAAGTGAACATATTGATTCACCTTATGTAAAGCGATTCTATATAGAAAGTTATGGCTGTCAGATGAATTTCAGTGATAGTGAAATTGTAGCTTCCATACTGGCCGATTGCCAATACAAACCCACCCGGCAAATTGAAAATGCCAACCTGATCCTGCTCAATACTTGTTCTATCCGCGAAAAAGCAGAAGAAACTATACGGAAACGATTGCGGACGATCGATAAGATCAAAATCAGCAAACCCGGAACCCTTGTAGGGATACTTGGCTGTATGGCTGAACGGCTTAAGCAAAGCCTTCTTGATGAAGAAAAGTTGGTTGACCTTGTCGTCGGACCAGATGCTTACAGGGATATTCCCCGACTGCTCAACCAGGTGGTAGACGGTGATAAAGGAATAAACGTGCTTCTTTCAAGGGAAGAGACATATGCTGATATCAGTCCGGTAAGGCTTGAAAGCAATGGTATCACAGCCTTTATATCGATCATGAGGGGTTGTGACAATATGTGTTCTTTTTGTGTTGTGCCATTCACCCGGGGACGTGAGCGATCCAGAGATCCATTTACAATTGTCTCAGAAGCCGCGCATCTTTTTGCTAAAGGTTTCAGAGAAGTTACCCTGTTAGGGCAGAATGTTGATTCTTACAAATGGGAGCATCCGGAAAATAAAGAAACCTACACTTTCGCGAGGTTGCTTGAGCTTGTGTCACTGGTGCATTCTGACCTTCGTGTACGTTTCAGCACTTCACATCCTAAGGACATGACAGACGATGTCTTGCATACCATGGCAAGACATGAAAATATCTGCAACTATATCCACCTGCCGGTGCAATCAGGAAGTAGTCGCATCCTGTCTTTGATGAACAGGACCTATGACCGTGAATGGTATAAAAACCGAATCGAAGCCATCAGGCAGATCGTACCGGATTGTGCTGTTTCTTCAGATATCATTGCTGGCTTTTGCACGGAGACAGATGAAGATCACAAGGAGACTATATCCATGATGGCTTGGGCAGATTACTGTATGAGTTATATGTATAGTTATTCTGAAAGACCTGGAACGCTTGCCGCAAGAAAGTATGCTGATGATATCGACGAAGACACCAAGCAAAAAAGGCTCAGTGAAATCATAGCGCTTCAGCGCAAACTTTCAGCTGAACATAATGCACGAGATGTCGGCAAAACTTTCAAAGTACTGATTGAAGGAAATTCAAAAAAATCAGCTCATGAATTTAAAGGAAGAAATTCTCAGAACAAGGTAGTCGTCTTTTCCAAAACGGAAGGATTAAAGCCCGGTGACTACGTACACATATATATAGAGTCGGCCAACAGCGCGACATTAAAAGGATATATCGTTAATAACTAAAAACTAAACACAGACATCGTTGAGCTCAGCAGCCACCATAAAACAACGCTTTGGTTTAGTCGGTCGATCGGAAATATACGATAGGGCCCTCAATACGGCCGTGCGGGTAGCAGCCACCGACCTTACAGTACTGATCACCGGTGAAAGTGGCGTGGGCAAAGAAGTGTTCAGCCACATCATCCACACCCTAAGCGCACGAAAGCACAACAAATTTATAGCTGTCAACTGCGGGGCTATTCCTCAAGGCACCATCAACTCTGAACTCTTCGGCCATGAAAAAGGATCTTTTACAGGCGCCACGGCTGATCGAAAAGGATATTTTGAATCAGTTGACGGAGGCACTATCTTCCTTGATGAGGTTGGGGAAATGCCTCTTGATACACAATCTTATCTGCTTAGAGTATTAGAGTCAGGTGAGTTTATCCGCGTCGGGTCATCCCATAGTCAGACCACCGATGTGCGGGTGATCGCTGCCAGCAACATTGATCTGATGAACCATATTCGTCAGGGGAAATTCAGGGAAGATCTTTATTATCGCCTCAACACCGTTCCAATTCATATACCAAGTCTGAAAGAAAGACCTGAAGATATTCCTGTGTTGATTCGTCGATTTGCCGTTGACTTTGCAGAAGCGTATCATACAGAGTCGATCCGTCTTGAAGAGCAGGCCAAAAATATACTCATGAAGTATCCCTGGCCAGGCAATATCAGGGAGCTCAAAAATCTGATCGAACAACTGAGTGTATTGGCAGAAGATAAATTGATCGATGTGGAAACGTTGATTCGAATTGCACCACACATCACTAAAACCAATCTCCCAGCCCTATCGAAAGGAACTGACAGCATGCAGGAAAGAGAAATACTGTACAAGCTTCTCTTTGACATGAAAGGTGATCTGCATGATCTTAAACAGTTGGTGTTTGAATTGATCAGGGGCAACAATTTACGCGTCCCTGAGACCGTTAGTTTCAGGTCGTTTAATAGCGCAGCCACAGAACGGGAATTTATCACACCTGAACCCTGGGCGACAACATCCATACCTGAGATCCTCCCAAACACAGGTATGCAGGAGCGAAATCCAATCATCATTGATGATAAAAAATATGATAAGTCCGAACTTATTGATGATAATTTTGCCTTGGAGGACATGGAAAAAGAAATGATCCGAAAATCGCTTAAAAGACATGGTGGAAGAAGAAAAGAAGCAGCCACTGAACTGGGTATCTCGGAGCGAACGCTGTATAGGAAAATAAAGCAGTATGATATTTGATGAAAGGGCTTAGGGGCTTAGGGGCTTATAGGCTTATAGGTTTAGGGGGTTGATGGGTTTATAAGTTGAGGGGTGATTGTGTATAAAAAGAAAAGTAGTGATAAGCATTGACGAAATTCAGCAGCTTTACGAGTAGAAATAAAAAAATGAAGAGCATAAAAGGATTCTTTTTGTTGTTTTTGATCCTTCCATGGATCAACGGATGCTATTCATTGAAAGGTTATACCATTGATGGTACCGGTATAGAGACCTTTTATGTCGACAACTTTACTATTCAGGCTGCAAATGCACCAGCTACTATCAATCAAACATTTACTGAATCGCTGAAGGATAAAATCGCCAGGGAGTCACGGTTAATATACACCACGCTCGAACCACATATTGAATTCAGTGGTAGTATTCAAAGTTTTATTGTTTCAGCTGTAGCGCCCAAACCAAATGAGCAAACCTCTTTTAACCGGCTTACTATTCACGTTGCCATCGATTATAAAAATCATCTGGATGCTAAGGACGAATGGAAAAAGACCTTTTCATTTTTTGCAGATTTCCCCAGTGATCAGAATTTGCTTCAAGTGCAGGACGAACTTATCATGATTATTTTCACCCAGATCCTGGAGGATGTATTCAACCAGGCTTTTAACAATTGGTAGCCTGATCGTATGGAAGAGAAAAAACCTAAACATACTCCTGCACCAGGCATACCGGAAGCAATACACCCTCAAATAGGAAATGGTGTAGCGTGGGAAAAAAATATGCATGCATTTCTTCTCAGAAACCCTGATGCATCAAAACAGTTTGAACAGCGTATACTGCCGGATGAAATTATACTTATTGAAATCAAAAGCCCACTTCAATCAGAAGTGAATATCGATTCACCTATTGCTGAATCTGCTGAAACATCCATTATAGCGTCTATTGCAGCCGGTCAGCCAGACAACCCATCAGTGGCATTAGAAAACACTTCTCTTGAAGACGGACTTGAATCTAGTGTAAAAGATTCGTCTGTTGTCCCTGATCAAAAGGAAATACTAAAGCCAAAAAGGAAAAAGAAACCTTCCAAGGATGAAAAACCAATTCAGGTTTCCGATTCCCTTAGCAAAGCTCCAAAGCTTGAAAAACCCCAAAAAGCGGGCAAGCTTATAAAAAAAGCTGCTAAAACCGTCAAACGGCAGGAAGCAGAGAAAAACCTTACCGAGAGTCCAGCGATAATCCTTCGGGAAATTACCCTTTCGCCCTATACGAATTGGTTAAAGAGCCTTGCCGGATCTGAATATGTCCACCCTTATGATGAAGATTATGCGTTTAATCAGGGGGTAGGACCTTCCAGTGGGGGTATCTCAGAGACCTTTGCCGATCTGTTGGCTGCCCAAGGGCACAAGGACCAGGCCATTGAAATGTATATCAGGCTAATGGAAAAATATCCGGAAAAAAGTAGTTTCTTTGCAGCCAAAATTGAAGCCTTACAACAACAATAATTATATTCTATTGTCATGCTTAAGTTAATTACGATAGTCATTGCCCTGATCTGCATACTCCTTATGGCAGTGATTCTTATTCAAAATCCTAAAGGAGGTGGCGTAGACAGTACGTTTGGTGGCCAGAGTGCCAACCAGATGTTTGGTGCTGCTAAATCTGTTGATTTTATTGAAAAACTGACCTGGGGACTTGCCGCTGCTTTATTCAGCCTTTGCATCTTTGCCAGTTTCTTTGTCAAATAAGCAGTTCCCTACCCTATCCCATTTTTTATCCTGTCTCTGGACTACACCGGCAACATCCTTGCCAGCTCTATAAAGTTAATGCCATATTGGCAGCAAGTATTTGAAGGGCATTCCACCATTTTGGCAAGAATATCAACAGCATAACGACTGGTCTGCTAATATGTCAGGGAAAAGCTGTCTGGCACGTTCTATGATAATGCAGACTTGTAACTGAATCAATACTTTAAATCTTCAACAATAAAATCATCAAAAATCTATGAAACTCAAACCTATCAATGACCGGATCGTCATCAAACCCGCTCCTGCCGAAGAAAAAACAAAGGGAGGGATCATCATCCCCGATACGGCAAAAGAGAAACCACAGCGTGGTGAAGTAGTAGCCGTAGGTCCGGGTAAAGAAGGCAATCTAATGACCGTACAGGTCGGTGACATTGTACTCTATGGCAAATATTCCGGACAGGAATTATCCTATGAGGGCGTTGATTACCTGATTATGCGCGAAGATGACGTACTGGTCGTCATCAATTAATACCAAACCAGCTTTTATTTCCATTCATTATCAACATTAACAAAGATAAAATCCAATAAAAATGGCTAAAGAAATTAGCTTTAATTCAGAGGCTAGAGAAAAACTCAAAGCGGGCGTTGACGCCTTATGCAATGCCGTAAAAGTTACCCTGGGTCCTAAAGGCCGTAACGTTATTCTTCAGAAAAGTTTCGGTGCCCCGACGATTACCAAAGACGGTGTGACGGTAGCAAAAGATATCGAGCTGGAAGATCCTGTGCAGAATATGGGTGCTCAGTTAGTTAAAGAAGTTGCTTCCAAAACCGCTGATATAGCAGGTGACGGAACAACTACTGCAACAGTCCTTGCTCAGGCAATGGTTAATGCCGGCTTTAAAAATGTTGTTGCCGGTGCTAATCCAATGGATCTGAAACGCGGTATTGACAAGGCTACCAAAGTTGTCATAGAAGACCTCATCAAACAATCTGAGGTCATCGGTGATGACTATGAAAAAATCAAACAGGTAGGTTCGATTTCTGCCAACAATGATGAAGAAATCGGCACACTGATCGCTGATGCTATGCGTCGTGTTTCTAAAGATGGTGTCATCACTGTTGAGGAAGCAAAAGGGACAGACACCTACGTTGATGAAGTGAAAGGAATGCAGTTTGACAGAGGATACTTGTCTCCTTATTTTGTGACCAATGCGGAAAACATGACCACAGAATATGAAGAGCCTTTGATTCTGATCCATGATAAAAAGATCTCCAACATGCAGGAGATTGTTCCCGTGCTGGAAAAAGTAATTTCAGCCGGTCGTCCATTGTTGATTATTGCGGAAGATATCGAAAGCCAGGCACTAGGTGTTTTGGTGGTCAATCGGCTTCGCGCTCAGTTGAAGATTGTAGCTGTAAAAGCTCCGGGTTTTGGTGATCGTCGCAAAGCAATGCTTGAAGATATCGCTATCCTGACAGGTGGTACTGTGATCAGCGAAGAAAAAGGTTACAAGCTCGAGAACGTAGAACTTGAACACCTCGGACGTGCTGAAAAAATCACGGTTGATAAAGACAATACAACTATCGTCAATGGTCGTGGTACTGCAGAAATGATCACTTCCAGAATCAACCAGATCAAATCACAGATAGAAACGACTACTTCTGATTACGACAAAGAGAAATTACAAGAACGTCTTGCAAAACTCGCAGGTGGTGTAGCTGTGCTATATGTAGGTGCAGCAACAGAAGTTGAGATGAAAGAGAAGAAGGCCCGTGTCGATGATGCTTTAAGCGCAACACGCGCAGCCGTTGAAGAAGGAATCGTCACCGGTGGTGGTGTAGCTTTAGTCAATGCGATCAAATCGATTGAGAACCTGAAAGGCGCTAATGATGATGAGACTATAGGTATTCAAATCGTTAAAAAAGCCCTCGAAGCACCTCTTCGTACCATTGCTGAAAATGCAGGGGTTGAAGGCTCAGTGGTCTTGATGGAAGTCATCAAGAGTAAAGGCGCAACAGGTTACAATGCAAGGACTGACAAATACGAAGACCTGAAAAAAGCTGGGGTTATCGATCCTACCAAAGTCACCAGGATAGCATTAGAAAATGCAGCTTCTATCGCAGCAATGATTCTCACTACAGAATGTGTGATCAGCGACAAGAAAGAAGAGAATGCCGGCGGTGGTGGTGGACACATGCACGGTGGTGGCGGCGGAATGGGCGGAATGATGTAAGCTACTGATGAATAAGCTTTAATAATCTATAAAAATCCCGTCTCCTAAAAGGATGACGGGATTTTTTTTGACAGCAACCTAAAAAGAAAGGGCACTGTGATGTGCCCTTTACTTTTGAGTATGTTCGTATGAAATATATGCTTATACTGCGGCAACTGTTTCTTTCACCGGGACAATCCAGCCCCGCTTATCTTCAATCGTTCCGAAGCGCATGCCGTTAATTTCGTCTTTGATCGCCTTGGACAATGTCCAGTTACTGCTATCAAGATTAATATGGATGTTGTCGTATTTAATCTCCTCCACATTAGCCACTAACGCGGCTGTACCTGTGCCAAAAACTTCAAGCAATTCGCCTGCCTGATACCTGGCTAATACTTCATCAATAGACAGATCACGTTCGTTGACTTCATGACCATTGCCCCGGAGAATCTCGAGTACTGAAGCACGTGTAATTCCTTTAAGTATTGTACCGGTGGTTGCGGGAGTAACTATTTCATTCTTAAACACAAAGAAAATATTCATGGTCCCTACTTCCTGCACAAATTTGTTTTGTTTAGCATCTAACCACAATATCTGATCATATCCTTGTTCACGAGCAAGTTTGGCGGGATATAAAGCTGCTGCATAATTGCCTGCTGTTTTAGCCTCTCCTACTCCACCTTTTGCGGCTCTGATAAAACGCGGCTCTGCCAGCAATTTGATAGGCTTAGGATAATAAGGACCCACAGGTAAACAGATGATCATGAACTTATACGTATCAGAAGCTTTTACACCTATCATTTCATCTGTAGCAAACATGAATGGGCGTATATATAAAGCGCTGCCTTCCATTTTAGGAATCCATTCCTGTTCTAGCCCGACAATAGCATGGATAGCTTCATTAAAAATATCCTCCGGTATTTCAGGCATACACATTCTGCGGGCGGATGCATTCATACGGACTGCATGAAGTTCTGGCCTAAATAAAAGTGGAGTGCCATCCTTAGAACGGGAGGCTTTCATGCCTTCAAATATGGATTGACCATAATGAAGTGCCATGTTCATTGGATGGATGCTCATCTTCTCCACCGGTGAGATACGTGGGTTAACCCATTTAGTACCATCGTAATCGATTTCGAACATATGATCGGTAATGATCTTACCAAAAGGAAGATTTTGAAAATCTACCTTTGATACCCGGGATTCACTTATGTGATGAATGGTTAGGTCCTTCATTATCTTAGATTTGCTACAAAAGTAATATATTTCATTTTGTTCTCATAGTCAACCTGTTATATATTTTAAAAGAGTCATTTAATTCGTCCATTTGTTAATAATTTGTAACTAAATTTGGTAAATGCTCCCTTATACAATCTATCACATCCCTGAAACGGAAAATAACAAAACCGAAAATAAGCCAAAATGGCTTTGGATGATCATTCGGAGTCCGTTAAAGGAGTCGGATTCAGACCTTCTGCTTAAAATTTCAAGTGCGCTCAAGGCTGATTTCAAAGAAGATGTTTTCTGCCTTCTCCAACCTACAGGAACATCAAATGGAATCGCTACGATAGGTGAAACCAAACCAAAGCTCATCATCAGTTTCGGTGTCCCTGCAACTGAACTTGGCTTATGGATCGATATAAACCGCCCGGGCATCTGTGTCATGGAATCCTTCACCTTTATCATGACGCTGCCTGTTGAAGAACTGGCAAATCATGCTTTGGCAAAAAAAGAATTGTGGATATCAATGCAGCTCTTTTTAGAATAATATATGATATGTCTGCACAAAAGCAACTTTTATTTGCCAGTAGCAACCGGCACAAAATTGAAGAGGTACGACAGATGATACCTTCCGGATATCAATTACTTGGACTTCATGACATTGCTTTTGAAACAGAAATTCCGGAACCCTATGACACTTTTGAAGATAATGCCAGGGCAAAAGCTGCATTTCTGTTTGAGCATACCGGCTTGCCATGTTTTGCTGATGATAGCGGACTGGAAGTGGATGCGCTTGGACGAAGACCAGGCGTGTTTTCAGCGAGATATGCTGGAGAGCATCGAAACGGTGAGGATAATGTAAAGAAAGTACTTGAGGAACTTGGCGATATACAGCACAGAATCGCCAGATTTGTTGCTGTTATTGCCTACCAAACGAACACCATCGATTCGTTTCTCTTTAAAGGGACTGTAGAAGGTTCTATCAACGGTGAACCAATAGGCATAAATGGGTTTGGGTATGATCCGATTTTTATACCTGCAGGATTTGATCAATCTTTTGCCCAATTACCCACTTCACTAAAAAATAATATCAGTCATCGCGGGAAGGCTATGCGGATGTTCTTAGATTTTCTTTGAGCACTTGTTTTTTTTCAAAAATCAAATTGGCAGGTCTCAAGAATTACCTCCTATTCTGAGACAGGTACTTTCTAAACTTTAGACTTTTATTATTGGGAGTTTCCATTGACAAAACTTACTCATGAGAACGAATAGGTGTATGCATGCATCCAGATCCTCTGTATTAAAACAGCACATCAACAATGACGGCCGATCCAAACAAGATACTTGCGATTCCGTTTGTTTCAAAAAAGGCCTGATTAATCCTGGCCAGGTTATATTTAAAAACGAGGTGATGCTGCCAGACTAATAACGAAGCAAATCCTAAAGCTCCAATCCAGTGAAGTATGCCGAGTGTTTGAAATAGTTGTCCCTGATACCAGGTAATGACAAAGAGCACCATGGTGCAAATGGTATGAAGTGTGATGGCAATTATTTTTGCATTCCCCGGTCCAAAGCGAACAGGTACAGAATGCAAACCATTGAGTCGGTCAAACTCCTCATCCTGTAATGCGTAAAGTATATCAAACCCACTTACCCAAAGCAAGACCATACATCCATATAAAATGGGTAGCCATTCGAATGTACCTGTCACCGCGATAAATGCGCCAACAGGCGCGAGGCCGAGTCCTAGCCCTAGAACAAAATGACATAGCCATGTGAAACGTTTGGTATAACTGTATCCAAGAATAACCAACAGTGCAATTGGGGATAAAAAAAAACAAAGCGGGTTTATCCAGTAGGTGGCGAACATAAAGGCAATTGCCATGATGATAACCATTCTTAAAGCTGCAGAAGGGTTAATGATTCCTGAGGGTATTTCGCGAATGGCGGTTCGCTTATTGCGGGCATCTATATCCCTGTCTATGAACCTGTTGAACGCCATTGCTGCACTTCGGGCAAACACCATGCACAAGAAAATCAAGCCGAATAAAAGCCAGTCAATTGAAGTGTCCTCCGATTTCATTCCCAGGAAGAACGCCAGAAAGGCGAAAGGCAGCGCAAAAACGGTATGCGCAAACTTAATCAGGGAGAGGTAGGACTTCATAGCGTAAAAATAAAGATGCCTGTAAAGAAAGCATCTTTACAGGCATCGGAGGTATTGTAACTACAGGTTATAGCTTATTAATTAGCCGGGGCTGCAGGTTTTGTAGTAGGTGCGTTTGGATCTTTCTCGACAGTACCAGAGATATTGAGGAATGTCTGAGCAGGCACTGTGTTAGCGTTTACCGTTACTCTTTTTGTTTGTTTGCCTGGTTTACCCTTGCTATCAAACTCGACATCTATTACGCCTGTTCCGCCTGGAGCGATTGGCTCAGAAGGCCATTTTGGAACGGTACATCCACAACTGCCTTTTGCGCCGCTGATGATCAATGGCTCACTACCCGTGTTTTTAAACTTGTAGCTATGCTTAACCTTTTCTCCTTCCTTGACAGAACCAAAATCGAAGTCGGTCTGATCAAAGGTCATCGTAGTAGATGGGCCTGTTGGAGTTTGTGTTTCTGCATTCAAGCTCGTAGGCTGAGCATTCGTATTAGCATCAGCAGCACCACCGGCAAGGGTTCCTGTACTATCTGCTGATGTAGCGAGACTTTCTCTTGCCTTGGCACGAGCATCATCTGCGTCACCCTGGCATGCGATCATAGTCAACGAAATAACGACGATCGCTGCTGAAAATAGATTTTTGAAAAGATTCATTTCTGAGTTTATTTTAGATTTCTGAAATAGAGCTACAAAATTAAGATAAGTATATATATCTCAAAAGTTTGGATGTATGAGTTGCTGTTAATAAGGTGTGAATCAGCACTTTCAATAAATACAGCCGGTACCATCCTTATTCCTTCCCAGATAACTTTATATTTGCACCCTGATGGCCAAAACAGTCGTTAAAGTCCATTTTCGCAAGAAAATCCGGATGGCTGGTTGGTCGGCAATCCAGGTCCCGTAGTTCAACGGATAGAATAGAAGTTTCCTAAACTTTAGATGCAGGTTCGATTCCTGCCGGGGCTACTCCAAAAACATTACCATCTCTACCCATCCGCTACCATCCTTATTTTGTTGATGGGATTGCGCAATACAAGGCATCAGGAAGCAAAGACAAGTAAAAAATCTTTATCTCCTGTTCATCTCAAAGCCATACTTTTGGATAAGACCAGCGCGAAAATCCAGTATAAAAGGAAAGCGACAAATGTATATATTGGAAATATGCCCCATGGAATAAATACGGCTTTTGGTCAATCTACGTTTGTATATTCAGGTTTCTATTTTTACACAATTCTTGTGAACAGTGAAATATATACGTTAAAAATAATTTCTACTTTAAATGAATAAAATATTTTTATATACAGTTTTTGCTTTTTTTATTACGGCTATAATAGGCTGTGAAAAAGATAATTTAAAAAGCAAGAGGCCGAAGTAATGACCTCCTTTGATTGAAAATGGGATTTTGAAAATGCTACTTTCGATTATGAGGATAATGGCTTATTGCAAATCAAATTTGGTCATTTTGTAAATGGATCATACACACGGTTTAGATTATAATTTAGGAATATTGAACCTGAAATAGGAACTTCACATTTGGTATACTACCCAGGCGCAGGTCCAGCAATTGTTATACCAACTTCATATTTAAGTGTCATTGAAGGTGAAGATGCGCTTGCTGAATCCTATTTGACTGACACATCTTCAGTAATGGAAAGCACGTTAAAAATTACTTCAATTTCTAAAAATAAATTAGAAGGGGAATTTCAAGTTGGATATACTATCGATGACTATCCTTTTGCAAAGGCTGTGCCATGGGTACCTGATCAAATTACATTAATAGAGGGAAAATTTAACGCTCGAAAATAATCCCTTTCCTTTAAAGCTTCACTTTTCTCAATCACCCCACCTGTAAGTATCCACTTTAAATCCCGCCAGGTCAAGAACCCTGTCAACCACTGTCAGGCAAACTTTCTCCACCGTGTCTGCTCCGCTATAAAAAGATGGTACCGCCGGACAGATGATTGCACCTGCTTCGGTAACCTTTTTCATATTAACTATATGGATTAGGCTCAGCGGCGTTTCTCGTGGTACCAGAATGAGCTTTCTTCTTTCCTTGAGCATCACATCTGCCGCTCGCGTCATAAGGTCGTCCGACAAACCATGGGCTATACGAGCTAATAGCCCCATAGAACAAGGACAAATAATCATCGTATTGAACCTCGCAGAACCACTGGCAAAAGGGGCCGTGAAATCACCCGCTTGATAAACCTTGTGGCCATAACTTTCAACACTTCGGTCTTTAATTTCCAATTCCCAGTTGATTTCGGCATTCCGGCTCATGACGATACCCACTTCGGTGTATTGATCGCGCATTTCATTGAGCCTGTCCAATAAGAGCCGGGCATAAATCGAGCCGCTGGAACCACCAATCCCTACAATCAGTTTATGCATATCTTTGTCGCTTCATCATCAGAGCAATATAATGTCTTTATACAAGTTTTGTTTAACAATCCTGTTGTTATTATTCACCTTGCTCATCAACGCGCAGGAAATAAATTGGATGAGCTGGCAGGAAGCAGCGGCAGCCAATGAAAAACATCCAAAAAAAATATTTGTGGATGTCTATACGAACTGGTGCGGTTGGTGCAAAAAAATGGATGCAACCACTTTTAAAGATCCGGAGGTGGTCAACATACTCAATTCGAAATTTTATGCCGTCAAACTGAATGCTGAACAAAAAGAAAGCATTTTCTGGCGGGATGTGGAGTTTAAGTGGACCCCGTCCGGAAGGGATGGGTACAATACGCTTGCTTTTGAACTGCTCGATGGTCAAATATCATATCCCTCTTATATCATGCTGGATGATGAATACAGCAGGATCCTGATTTCACCAGGCTATAAAGACGGAAAAACATTAAGTACAGAGCTCAGGTTTGCGGCAGAGGAACAATACAAAACTACCACATGGGATGCCTATAAGGCTAAGAATCAGTGATCGGGTGATCTGTGATCTGTGATCTGTGATCTGTAATCGGTTGATGGTTGATGGTTGATGGTTGGTGGTTGATCGGTTAATCGAGAACATTGACAAAACAGCAGCATTTCTTTGCCTGCCAACTGCTATCTGCTAACGACTAACGGCTAACTCCTTTTCCTTGGCTTTCTGCCCATTGCTCCCTATATTTGCGCCTCTAAAATAAAAATGGCTCCATAGCTCAATAGGATAGAGCAACGGTTTTCTAAACCGTAGGTTCCAGGTTCGAGCCCTGGTGGAGTCACTTCCGAACCTTCTAAACAGAATGCTGTGCCCCTACCCCAGAGAGATCCTTCAGAAGTCCGGATTGAACCAGGGTGGAAATCCAGGCTAAGCGCAGAATTTTCCAAACCTTATTTTGGGCAAATCAAGCACTTTCTGGGAGAAGAAAAAGCAAATGGAAAAATCATTTTTCCGCCGGGACCATTAATGTTTAATGCATTTGATAAGACCCCTTTTGAAAAAGTAAAGGTGGT
>JBBRDL010000096.1:0-14634 GCA_038203965.1 Chitinophagales bacterium
GAGAGCAGAGTAAACCATAAGCAAAAAACATGGCTGCAAGCCATGAATTGAATTGCCACGGCTTTCAAACCGTGGCGCTCATGGGCAGTGGGCAGTGGGCACGGGGCAAGGAGGTATAGAAGAAAACTCTCACTTCCCACTATTCACAACTCACCGCTCACAACTCACAACTCACAATAATAAAATGGAAATTAAAATAGCTAGTGAACAGGATGTAGATAAACTTATTCCTGTAATGATCGAACTACGGCCTCACCGAAGTCATGATCAACTGCGGACGATGTTACTTGAGCAAATGAAATCCGGATATCAGGTTGTATTTGCCGGTGATGATGAGACAGCCTTTGCTGTGGCTGGGTTCAGAACACTTGATTTTCTTTTTAGCGGCAAAACATTATATGTAGATGACCTGGTGACTCATTCCCTGCACCGGAAAAAAGGATATGGAGGTATGTTGTTGAAATGGATGATCCAATATGCCAAAGAAAATAGCTACGATCATTTTTCACTGGACTCAGGGCATCATCGAAAAGATGCGCACCGATTATACCTCAATCATGGCCTGGATATCAGAGCGCATCATTTTGGGAAGGATGTGAAAGATCTTTAATAGTTATTTTAAAAAACATCCTGTATACTTCATTCTTCCTGGCTTTCTTTCGGACTTATAATTAGCGCCCAATCCAATTGAACAGCATTGCCTGTGTCGGATTTAAAACTCCGTCGGTGTTCGGGCGAGAGTCCTACTTTCGCAATCATTGTTCTATGTATTTCTGTAGGATATCCTTTGTTTTGATTCCATCCATATTGAGGATAATATTCATGTAAGTATCGCATGTACTCATCTCTGTGCGTCTTGGCGAGAATCGAAGCTGCAGCGATTGATCTAAACCGTGCGTCCCCCTGGATAATACATTTATGATGTATCGTTTCATAAGGATAAAAACGGTTACCGTCGACCAGGATATAGTCTGGTTTTTCGGAAAGCATACGCAGGGCATTGTGCATGGCCTGAATAGAGGCCCTTAAAATATTGATCCTGTCAATGACTTTGGCCTCGATGTGCGCCACGGCCCAGGCGATAGCCTTACTTTCAATAATCTTTCGCATCCGCTCGCGCTCATCATGGGAGATTTGTTTGGAATCATTCAAACCCGGACACCGGAAACCCTCTGGAAGGATGACGGCTGCAGCAAAAACAGGTCCTGCAAGACATCCGCGACCGGCTTCATCACAGCCTGCTTCCAACCTTCCTTTTTCGAGATATGATTTGAGTTTTGCCACAGCAACAAGAATACTGTTTTTCGTCCGGAATTGAATGGCTTCAGATGCTGATGACCTTTATTTCTACCCGGCGGTTTTGGCTTTTGCCCAGGGGGGTGAAATTGGTGCTAATAGGTTGAGTACTTCCGAACCCTGATGAACTAAGTCTCTCCCTTGTAATACCCTTTTTAACCAACCAATTGACCACTGCTGCGGAGCGCCTCATAGACAATTGTTGGTTGTAATCCGTGGAGCCTACATTGTCCGTATGGCCTATGATTTCAATGGTCATGTCAGGATATTTATGAAGAAAAGCCAGCAGTTGATCCAGTTGAATCAATGCTCTAGGCATAAAATCAACCCTGTCATGCTCGAAATAAATGCGGCTAAGGCTTACGATTTCTCCGGGCTTTGGGATAAAATCAGTTAATGGCGAATCCGTTGGCTGAGGAATGATGATCGGTGGAATTTTAAATAACCTGACATCATCCAGGTAATAATATCCATACCTGATATCACTCCTGACCGGCATCCTTACCTGACTGTTTTCATCCGATTTGAAATTACCTATCAGCAGGTAGGATGAAGATTTGTCGGCTACAAAATGGCCTGACCATCTGTACCACTTCCCGTCAGATGGAAGAAACCGATCCAGGGAAAGTATGGTTTCTTTAATAATCGGTTGGTGCGCGCCTTCATCGATTTCGTGTTCGCTAAACCAGAGTCCGATATTCCTTACGGTGACAGACTTTGGAAGGTGCGACAACATACAACTAAAGCCATAACGCTGGCCGGGGACGAGGGGCTCTGCCAGTTGAACCTGGACATATTCCCTGCAATGAGGTTTGCCTTTGTCACAACCATAGACGGTGATACCGGCATGAGATGATCCCTGATAAGAGCCTGTTTTACCAAATCCCACTGCAGCCCAGCTCTTAGGCACCTGCACTTTCGGACCATAGATGTCGGGAGAAGCGGCGGTTGGAGATGTCCAATACATCGAGACACGGGCAAAGTCTTTTCCTGAGTAATACCATCCTGAAGGTTCATCGGAGTATTCTTCAAAACCAGGATTAGGTACCAGGTTTTCGCCAGGCGTTTTCTGCCCTGTGCAATGAGTCGACAGGAAGAGTGCGAGCTGTAAAAAAACCGTAAGGAGGAGTGGTTTCATTAATAGGTCTAACGAGGGTTATAGCCGTTTAATTATAGGATTTCGGGTCAGGATGAGATTCGTATCCAGGCTAAGAAACGGGTAGTGTTTTCGGTCTGAGCGGGCGGGGGCAAAGAGGGATTTAGAATGTAATAATACCATGATGGTCAGAAATATACGAATTAAATAATTATTTAATGTTGTAGTATGTTGCAAACTTAACATATGTGCCAGGATCTGGCGCAAAGGATGGCCACTTTTAATGCCATATTTACGAAAGAAGCACTGGAATCGGACGAATCACACCTGTGAATTCAGGGTCAAGGTTAAAAATGCTTAAACTCCCTGAATCAGCGTCCCACTGGCCTCAATTTTCTTACTTTTGCCCGATGTGGCATTATTGTCTGCTTCTTTTCCAAAATGCAATGCCACACCCATCAATTTGTCAGTAGAATAATTATCACTCGCTAGCGTACCCGGTTGGGTACAGGATTTAAGAAATATGATGAATCAGGAAAAAAGATTGTCCCTTATTACCGGCTGGGTTGTTTTCGCCATTGCTATGGTGGTGTATTTTTTCAGCGCGGAGCGAACCGGTAGTCTCTGGGATTGCGGCGAATTTGTACTAGGTGCCTATAAACTTCAGGTCGTTCACCCACCGGGCGCTCCTCTTTTCCTCCTCATCGGAAGGTTATTCGCATGGTTTGCAGAAATAGTGAGTAACGATCCCCAGGATATCGCCTTTGCCATCAACCTCATGTCAGGCTTCTGCACTGCCATTGCCGCAGCATTGGTGGCCTGGACCACTATGGTCTTCGCCAGGTTGTCATTGGTCGGGAGAGACCAGACGATGAATTTAGAACAAATCCTGGTCGTCTGTGGCGCAGGTTTGGCTGCTGGACTTGCTACGGCCTTTACAACGTCTATATGGTTTAGTGCAGTGGAAGGTGAAGTATATGCGATGTCTACCATGTTTACCACCCTCACGGTATGGGCTGCTGCCAAATGGTACGGTATGGAAGACACACCAGATGCAGACAAATGGATTGTATTGGCCATCTATGTTGCAGGGCTTTCTATCGGTGTTCACTTATTGAGTTTGCTGGTATTTCCTGCCATCGGTCTTTTATATTATTTCAAAAAATACAAGACATTCAATTTCGGTGGGTTACTGCTGGCCTTGTTTCTAGGTGCTATGATGATTCCGGTAGTCCAGAAATTGATCATCGTAGGCGTACCTTCACTCTGGTCCCAAATGGAACTATTGATGGTCAACGGTTTGGGCATGCCGATTCATTCAGGCATCTTTCCAACCCTTCTCATTTTAGGAGCCGCTTCTTTTTTCAGTCTGCGATGGGCCAGAAAAAACAATAATGGACTCGCTGAACGCCTGATCGTTTCGCTGGTCTTATTAGTCATCAGTTTTTCAACGATTGGTGTTGTGGTGATTCGGGCAAATGCCAATACGCCTATCAATATGAATGCGCCAAGTGATGCTATGCGTCTCATACCTTATCTCAATCGTGAACAATATGGTGAAAGACCCTTGTTACGTGGACCGCACTTTGCAGCTTCTCCCATTGACACTGAAAAGGAAGACAGGTATGGTATTGTAGGTGATCGCTATGAAGTAGTGGATCATAAGCTTACTTACATATATCCCGATGAAGATAAAATCCTGTTGCCACGTATCAGTCATAGCGACGGCAGCAGACCCGCGCTATACAGAAGATGGATGGGTGATGCCAAAGGGGAGCCCACCATGGCCTTTAATCTTGAGTTCCTTTTTAGGTACCAGATAGGCTGGATGTACTGGAGGTATTTTATGTGGAATTTTGTAGGAAGAGAAAATGGCGAACAAGGCACAGAGCCTTGGAATCCGAAGAGTGGACATTGGATCTCCGGTGTCAATTTTCTGGATAGCGCGCGCCTCTTCAATATGGAACAGATGCCCGAGTCTATGAGGGAGAATCAGGCAAGGAACAGGTATTTTTTTCTGCCATTGATCTTTGGGATTTTTGGATTGATCTATCAGTTTGGCAAACGAAAAAGGGATTTTACCGCGCTGCTGATGTTATTTTTATTTACAGGTCTTGGCATTATATTTTATTCCAATCAGCCTCCGAATGAACCACGTGAACGAGATTATGTATTGGTCGGTTCGTTCTTCACTTTTTGTATCTGGATCGGACTAGGCGTGCCTGCATTGTATGAAATGATCAAATCAAAAATCGCATCAATCGGCTCGGCCACACCTTACCTGGCCACTGCACTTGTGCTCACAGCTCCGGCCATCATGGCTTTCCAAAACTTTGATGATCACAGCAGGATGTATCATTATGCATCAAGAGACTATGCGAGTAATTTCCTTGAATCCCTGGACCCCAATGCCATCATGTTCACGTATGGGGATAATGATACCTATCCGCTTTGGTATGCACAGGAAGTGGAAGGCATACGCCGTGATGTACGCATTGTCAATCTTAGTTTGATTGCTGTCGATTGGTATATCGAAGGATTAAGAAGAAAAGTGAATGAATCAGCGCCTATTAAGCTGACGATTCCAACCGAAAGTTATCGGGGTAACAAACGTAACCAGTTATTCTTTTTACCTGGAAAGAGTTCGACTAATGAAATGCCGTTGGATCAGGCCTTGCAGTTTATGGCAAAAGATAATCCACAGACTATCCAGGGCACCAAACTGGAGTCTTACCTTCCTTCCAACAACCTATACATACCTATTGATCCTGCCCGCGCTTTGAGCACGGGGCTGGCCACGATGGCTGATACAGGAAAAATTGTCACCAAAATTCCAATCACAATTGATAAACAGTACATCACTAAAGACCAACTGGCTATATTGGATGTCATCATGAGCAATATCTATGATCGTCCGGTGTATTTCTCCGTGACATGCCAGGATTCAAAACTCATGAACCTGAATGATTATACACAGATGGAAGGCCTTGGTCTCAGAATTATTCCAGTAAAGACGCCTAGTCAACAAGAGTTTTACATCTATGGTAGCGGACGAGTGGATGTTGATAAAGTCCATGACCGCGTTGTCAACAAATGGAAATGGGGCAATTTTGACAAACGGCGATTGTATGTTGACAACAGTTATGGAGCAAGTGTGCAGGCACAAAAAATGATCATCTGGAGGTCTGCCGAACTCATGCTTACCCAGGGCAGAAACCAGGAAGCTGTCGAGATCACTGATAGTTACTTCGAAGGATTTCCACATATGAACTTTACATATGATGCGAGGACACTTCCACATATAAATGTGTATGTACGTGCAGGAGCTTTTGACAAAGCCAAAGAGCATCTCCGCATTCTGGCTAAAGAATCAGCAGAATACATGGTTTTCTTTGATTCGCTTGATGAAGATGACCTGAAATCCGGATTCCAGATGGATTACAGGCTGACGAACAATGCGGTCTCTGAAATATTAAAAATTTCAAAGACCCTCAACGATGATGCATTCGCACAAGAAATGGAAGCACTGCTCGGTCCTTATAACACGAATCCTTTAATGGAATAATCGGTCATGGAAGAAGAAAAGAGAAAATTAATTGCCATCGGTGCAGACCATGCAGGTTATTTGTATAAATCTGCTATTGTTCATTGGTTAGGTCGCAATGGGTATGATATTTTTGATGCCGGCACCAACAGTGAAACTTCGACAGATTATCCTGATCATGTGCACCCGGTTGCCGATGCTGTTGAAAAAGGGGATGCATATCTTGGTATCATCCTCTGCGGTTCCGGCAATGGTGTGGCGATGACAGCCAATAAACATCAGGGCATCAGAGCAGCATTATGCTGGAACAATGAAATTGCTTCGCTGGCCCGCCAACACAATGATGCCAATATAATAGCTATTCCAGCCAGGTACGTCACAGAGGCTGTTGCTTTATCCATGGTTCAAACTTTTCTTGAGTCACCCTTTGAAGGCGGAAGGCATCAGAAGAGAGTGGATAAGATTAGGTGCAGTTAGCATAGAAAAAAGAAAAGAGAAAAAATAAAAGAGAATTTAAACTTCGTCACTGCGTCTCCCGCCGCCCTTACGGGGGGGATCTTTGATCTGCGCGATATCTTTCTTCAATACGCAACACACCTTCATTTTCGTTCTTCTTTCAAATAAAACCTATGAAAAGTATTCTGGGCCTTTTACTATGCATATCATTCAGCCTGAACGCTCAATTCAATGCAACGAGTGATCAATTAGCGAGAAGTATTGAAAGTAAATCACTGAAAGAACATGTTTATATCCTGGCTTCTACTGAATTTCAGGGAAGAGAAACGGGAAAAGAAGGAAATTTAAAAGCTGCTGAATATATTGCCAGTCAAATGGCTTCCTATGGTATTCCACCTATTCCTGGTGATGGAGACTATTTCCAGGAAGTAGCCTTCACTACATTTAGATGGGAGGACATAAAACTGACCGTTGACGATCTCGCAATCGAACACCTGAAAGAGTTTCTTGCCGTACCACAGTATTTTCCCATACTTTCGGAGCCTTTAGCCATCAATGCTATGACCTTTCTTGGCTATGGGATTGATGATCCGGCCTACTCTGATTATAAGGGTGTAGATGTCAAAGGCAAACACTTGTTGGTCTATGGCGGTGAACCAAGAGATAAAAATGAAAAATTCAGAATTACCGGATCGGATTCGACGTCAGTCTGGTCATCTGATCCTCTTCTTAAAATGGCCGCAGCAAAAAAAGCAGGGGCAGCTTCACTTTGGATCATTGAAGAGAAGTTTAAGGAAAAGGTAATGGAATCCAGAAAAAATTTATTGACCGGTGCAACACTCATGCAGTCACCGGATCAGCTGACTGACTACGTTCCCCTTGTTTTTGTTTCTTCAACACTTGGACAAAAAATCGCTGGCAAAAAAGTAAAAAAAGTCATTAAGCTTAGAAACAAAATAACAAAGACTGGCAAACCTACTAATCTAGTAATACCATCAAACATTAGACTGGTGGCAACACACCAGATAAAATCAACCCCGGGTGTAAATGTATTGGGATTTGTGGAAGGGACAGATCCCGACTTGAAGAACGAAGTGGTTGTACTCACAGCACATTATGATCACCTCGGCATGCGTGGCAATGATATTTTTTTTGGTGCTGATGACAATGCTTCAGGCACAAGCGCAGTGCTTGAAATAGCTCAGGCAATGGCGATCGCCAAATCTTCCGGGTACGGACCTCGTCGTAGTGTACTCTGTATGCTGGTCACCGGTGAAGAAAAAGGGCTGCTAGGGTCTAAGTATTATACTGAACATCCAATCTTCCCGCTCGAAAATACAGTCGCCAATGTCAATATAGATATGATCGGCAGAGTGGATGATATCCATGCGGATTCCAATTATACATACGTCATTGGTGCTGACAGACTGAGTACTGAATTGCACCAGATAAACGAGGCAGTAAATAACCTGTACACAAAATTACAGCTCGACTATACCTTCAATGCGGATGATGATCCAAATCAGTTTTACCGTAGGTCAGATCATTACAATTTTGCCAAAAGAGGAATACCTGCAATCTTTTATTTCTCCGGGGTCCATGCGGATTATCACCGACCCACCGATACCCCTGATAAAATAATGTATGGAAAGGCAGAAACGATTGCCCGACTAGCTTTTCACACCACCTGGGAACTTGCTAATCGTGATGAGCGAATTAAAGTGAATGTCACTGGTAGAAGCTAAAGGGCAGGGAGCAAGGAGCAGGGAGCAGGGAGCAAGGAGCAGGGAGCAAGGAGCAGGGAGCAAGGAGCAGGGAGCAAGGAGCAAGAAGCAGGGAGCAGTGGAAATTTTCAACTAGCAGCGTGAACTATTAACCCCGGGGTTTTCGGAGCCATGTTGCTGAAAGCAACGAAGTGGAGGAACACAGGGGAGACAGATTTTGTAAAAAAATCTGGACGGGGCAGGGAGCAGGAAGCAAGGATTAGGAAGCACTGAGGGGGCAGACGGGGCAGATCGCAGCGCAGCGTAGATCCCGCACCGTAAGGGCGACGGGAGAACAGAGCCCAGAGCCCAGAGGGCACGGTTAATATTGCCCCATCGGGGCAACATGTCGGTAAGAAAAAAGCCAATCATGCGCCGTAGGTGCATCACTTCTGTATCTATCGCATCTTCAGTGATCACACAAGGATACTTACATCAACGTTTCTTCCCTATGATCAAGCAACTGCGGGTAGTCTGTCGTATAGTGCAGTCCCCTGCTCTCATGTCTCATGGAGGCGGATCGTGTCACGAGATAAGCGATAGTGATAAGGTTGCGCAACTCACAAAGTTGCGGTGAAAGTGTAGTGGTACTGTATAGATTTTCGGTCTCGCTATATAATAACCACAATCTGTCAAGCGCTCGCTGGAGACGTACATTAGATCGTACGATACCTACATAGCTACTCATGATATCTTTCAATTCCTTCCAACTCTGCGTGATAAGGACCATCTCTTTTGGATCGGTGGTACCCATGGCATCCCAGTCAGGAATTCCTTCTTTTAAACTATACTGATCAATACAATCAATAACGTCTATAGCAATGTTATGCCCATAGACTAATCCTTCGAGTAGAGAGTTTGAAGCAAGACGATTAGCACCATGCAAACCTGAAGCGGTGCACTCTCCTGCAGCGTACAGATGGTCGATAGAAGTCTTACCCTTCTTGTCAACTAATATCCCTCCGCAGAAATAATGACAAGCAGGTACTACAGGAATCATTTGTGTGGCCATATCGAATCCTTCTTCCTTACACTTGTCATAAATGTTCGGAAAGTGTTCCTTAAAGCCTTCCATCTCAAGATGCCGACAATCCAGATAGACATATTCATCCCCGCGTATTTTCATTTCATTATCAATCGCACGGGCCACAATATCTCTCGGAGCAAGACTTTTTCGCTCATCATATTTGTGCATAAATTCTTCACCGTCTCTGGTACGCAATACACCACCATATCCGCGCACAGCTTCAGAAATCAGAAAGGCCTGACTTTCTACCGCAGGATTATACAAGGATGTTGGATGAAACTGTACAAATTCCATATTACTAACACGCCCTTTGGCCCTATACATCATCGCCATGCCATCGCCTGTAGCGATGATTGGATTGGTAGTGGCTCTATAGACTTGTCCGGCTCCTCCAGTGGCGACTACAGTGACGCGCGCCAGATGAGTCTCTACATCCAAATTACTTTTATTTAAAGCATAGACACCATAACATTCAATCCCCGGATTTACCCTGGTGATATTATACCCCAGATGGTGCTGCGTCAGGAAATCGATTGAAAAACAATTTTCACGAATTTCAATATTGGTCAGTTGCTTTGCTTTTTCGGTGATCGTGCGTTGGATCTCCCATCCAGTGATATCCTTGTAATGCAAGATTCGATTTTCACTATGTCCTCCTTCACGACCTAGATCATAATCACCATCCTTCTCTTTATCAAAGCGGGTACCCCATTCAATCAGTTCCCTGACTCTGATTGGACCTTCCTCCACGACCATTCGGACGACTTCCTCATCGCACAATCCGTCTCCCGCATCCAGTGTATCAGCTATGTGTTTTGCATCTGTATCCATCTTGTCATTCCAGACCGCTGCGACTCCCCCTTGTGCATAGCGGGTGTTGCTTTCCCCTGTTACTGATTTGGTGATGACTGTCACCTTGAGATCCGGTCTCGCCTCAGCGATTTTGATCGCACATGTCAGTCCGGCTATGCCTGAACCCAGGATCAGGACATCTGTTTTCTTTGCTTCACCCATTGGATTTAATTTGTAAGGGGATAAAGATAGTGGTTAACTGCTTCTCGGTTAACCTGGCTAAAGAGGCCTAAGAGGTTAAAGAGGCCAAAAGGCAATAATACGCTGTATTAAACCTCCGTGTGCTCCGTGCCCTCCGTGCGAAAAAACTGCGGCGCTGCGAATCCCACTGCGAAGAAAATGGTATCTGGTGTGATCTGCGGGTGAACAATATCCTCTCCGTGTGCTCCGTGCCCTCCGTGCGAAAAAACTGCGGCGCTGCGACTCTTCACGAAACCAACTTTGCGCCTTTGCGGCTTTGCGTCAAAAATATTAAGTTATTTTGTGCCTTACGAAAAAAGACCGGATGAAAATCGCATTGAATGCCAGACACATGCTAACAGACCGCCTCGAAGGCCTAGGCATCGTGACAGACGAGGTGATGAGTCGTATCGCCAGGTCACACCCAGAAGACCAATTCGATTACTATTTCGACAGAAAATATAATCAGCGATTTGTGCATAGCACCAATGTGACCCCGCATACCATACATCCTGTCACCAGGTTACCGATACTGATCCGCTACTGGCTTGATCATCCGGTACGCAAGCATGTGGTCAAACAAAAAGCAAATGTATTTTTCAGTCCGGATGGTTTTATTCCGCTCGGCATGAGCATCCCCAAAGTATCGATGGTGCATGATGTCGCTTATCTCCGCTATCCGGAACATCTGCAACCTCGTATCAGAGCTTTTTATAAAAAATGGATGCCACGTTATCTCGCGTATACAGATCTTATCATCACCGTATCTGAATTTTCCAAAAGCGAAATCATCGCAGGGTACAATATTCCTGCTGACAAAATATCGGTGGTGTACAATGGTATCACATCTGCTTACAAACCAGTCAGTGAAGAACAAAAGAAAATAACAAGAGAACGATATACAAACGGTCGGCCTTACTTTGTCTATCTAGGTGCTATTCACCCAAGGAAAAATATACTGAACTTAGTGAAAGCTTTCGAACACTTCAAATCTGCTGGTCCTTCAGATCATCAGTTGGTCCTTGCTGGCCGAGCTTCATGGCATACCGAGGAAGTCTTTAAAGAAATTGCGCAGAGCCAATGGAAAGATTCCATTCATCTGCCGGGATACATTGCTACGGCAGATGCTACAACATTGGTCGCAAGTGCGGAGGCTATGATCTATCCGAGCCTGTATGAAGGATTTGGTTTGCCACTTGTTGAGGCGATGGCTTGCGGTGTGCCTGTGATCTGCAGTAATGTATCCTCGCTCCCTGAGGTGGCTGGTGATGCTGCTCTTCTGTTTGACCCATATGATGTTGAGCATTTATCCCATCACATGATCAGCCTGGCACAAGAAGAATCTCTTCGTGATAAGTTGATAGCATTAGGAAATGAGCGAAGTAAATATTTCTCCTGGGATAAAGGCGCTGAGTCTGTGTATAAAATTTTGAAAAGGTTGGCGAGGTGATGAGTTTGAGTTTTCAACTTCTATTTCTGATTTTTTTGGAAACAATCAATTAGAGATATATAGATTGTCTAAATTCACTTTCCTGATTCGAGCACAATATTATTTTCCTCCATATACTTCTTTAAAGGTCCCAGCCCAACTGATTTCCTCATTGCATCTACTGCATGAATATCTTTTACAGGGTAGAGCACATTGATTTCATTTTCAAATGTATATTGGGTTCCATAGATCTGTGGTAAATCGTTAAACATGTTGATCCTATCTACAGATATGCAAGGTACTTGGGGGCTAAATTCTTCTCCTTTACAGCCTCTTTTATAAAGGGTAAATATTTTTCCTGATAATCAGGCGGTGCATGTTGAATAACTAACCACGCGACCTCTTCTAACGAATTACCCACCATGGATCTGCCGGGATATTTGCCCAGTCGCTTAATGATTCTTGCCACTTTTAGCTGATTGATGCTATCACGAAGGGATTGGTCTTTATTCAATTCCCTATTACCCCGCCCATGATCATCCGTTACAATAACCCTTAATTCTTCAATGATGGAAACATCGTACGTTGAAAAAAGATGATTGCATATACTGTCAAAATAATTCTTTTCATGATGCAGATAATAATACACAACAGGTGACCGAGTTAAATACTTAGGTACGAATGGCTTTTCGAAAAGAAATGCATACATACCACAGGCCGAATGTAGACTATTATTGTAGACTTCATTCCAAATTTGTTTTACCAGGCTATCTGGTGCCAGCAGGCCTATGTTCGCCACGAGATATCGCCAATAAGGTTGTTCCTTCTCGGTCCAGATGACAGTCGGATCGTCAATAATCTTCTTCGAATCATCATAGCCGGTTTTATCGTACGTATAATCACGAGGTAACTTATTCATGAATGGATAATACTGAATACCCGATGAAGTTGAAACCTGTGCATGGATTCCCATAGCCATCATGACTAGGAAAATAACATTCGTCTGGATATATATATAGTTAAGTTTAATCCTCATACTCCTTTTTTTTAACGGTAGCATTTACCCTTTATCACTATTCTCTTTTAGTGTTTTCCATATAATCACCCAAACTTGAATTTTTAGCTTCAAACCGTCCAAGGCCCATTCCTCCGCGTAAGGTGTTTAGATTTTGCATGTCTCTAATTGGATAGGGTTCTTCTTTCTCATCCTTGATGATATGTTGTGTCCCATAAATCTGAGGAAGTCCTTTCAATACTTCAATTTTATCCAATGATGCTGCAAGGAATGTTGGATGCAGGTCCTTGTTTTTTACAGCATTTATAAGAAGCGGAAGATATTTTTCCAACACAGCCAGATCAGCCTTTTGCATCACTGACCATACTTTATATTCTAAATTCATGCCAACCATCGATCGACCGGGATACTTACCTGCCTTCGCTATAACACTATCCAGCCACACCTGAACCTTTTGATCGTATTTGATATTGGTAGGTATGTTGGCCAACTCTTTCATTAACAAAGAGTCATATTGCTCATATAGGACATTACACCTCGAATGAAAAAAATCCTTTTCCCGCATCATCACACAATGCAAGACATGTGGAATATTTTTAAAATATTCAATTTGATTAATCCTTTGGAACTCATGCTCTATATGGTAACAGGATGCATAGGGATCATTTTCATATCCTTTATTCCATATCTGCTTTATCTCCGCAATGGGGTAAAATAAATGGATAGCCGAAGCAAAATAATTGCCATACAAAACTGATTTGTCCCACCAAGGCAATGATTGATTTTGTAGCTCCTGTTGTGTTAATTGGAATAAATTTTTTTCGAGGTTAAAATTTATACCTATTGAATCCATCAATGGATAATGGACTGGCATGGAATCCTGACTGATTGTATTTGCTATTACTAAGTGTGTGCATCCAAACATGATCAGCCCAAAAGTGAAAAGCTGGAAGTTTCGCATTTTTAAACTACGTAAGAAAACATAACGAAAGTATTGTTCTAATCGGGCTGGCAGATTACAATGGTCAACTTTAAAAAGCTACTGATACGAGGCTTAACGAATAATCCAATACCTCCCTCCTTAAAGGTTTTCGCACAGCGTACGCGGAGTGCACGGGGATGCTTTTGCGCTTATGCCTATTGAGCCTTATCAGCCCATTGTGCCCATCTGCCCCTAAAACCCCTGAAGTGGACTTAAAATGGATCTATCTAGTCTTACGCTGGAAACCTTTTCTGCACTTCCAATCAACTTTTCACATAAAAAAAATTTATATGCTATTTTTTCACAAACGAACTCCCTTTCGGCCTCCATACCGGTTAAAATTTTGATTTTAATATATTCTATTTACATATATAAATTAATATCAATCTAACCTAGTCCATTTTCCCACCAATAAGCCCATAAGCTCTATAATCTTCATAAGCTTTTGAGCCTTCAGCCTTTAGTATCAAAATCCCATTGGCCTTTGCCATTCAGGTGGTGGATGCAATACACCCCGGACTTATATACCAATCCTCCAAGGCACTTTTTCAAATGGACAATTGTTATAATATGTACTTTAGAGATATTATCCGGGTCTGATTACTTTCTAACATTCTTTTCCACATTTTCCTAGGCAGTTGTCCACATCGCCTTGTAAATGGAAAGTAAATGGCATTAGGTTTTCCGTCACGCTAAATTTAGCTTTGTACCCCTTTTAAGCTATCAGCTTATGAGGTTTATGAGGCTTATGAGGCTTATGAGGCTTAAAATAAACGTCATTTAATTCATTACTCACTTATCATTTTCGGTTGGTGAGCGTAGTCGAACCATCACTTTTCACTTTTCACTTAAAAAATGGCTGAGCCTAATCAATATAACCCCCAAACCTCTGGCAGCAGACTCAAACCGATCCGCTCCGACAACGACCTCACCAATCTGGTTTACGGCAAAATACAGCCGCAAGCCACTCAGATAGAGGAAGTTGTACTGGGCG
>JBBRDL010000097.1:0-14622 GCA_038203965.1 Chitinophagales bacterium
GTCTGGTTGCAATGGATTGAATCTTAAGCCAAAACAAATCAGCTAAAAGGTAAATTGTTTCAAAACCAACTGCCTATCAACTTCAATCTCAAGCGATTAATATTGATTCCGTTTTGAAACCTGCTCAAAGTGTCACCAATCGCTAAGGGGTGGTATGTTAACTCAATGTAAATTGTCTGTCTTCAATAGCCTTCCTCCGGATTTTAATGTAAATAAAAATTTACATTTATTGAATTCCGATAGTACTGATTTATAGGAAATGTAGAACGCCATAAAACCGTATTGAAAGCGGGAGGGAAATTTGGATCGATATTAACTTCAAAGAGGGTAAGACTAAGTTGAAGGCAGGGAAGGTTAGGGTGAAGGCGTGGGTCATTTTGGGAAGTGGTGGAGGTGCAAAAAAGGGGGTGAGAGTTGGGAGGTTAAATAGCTAAATATCAACGAGTTACCAAATCTAAAAACAGTGTGGCACACCTAGGTGTGCCACACTGTCGTAACTGATTGATTATCAATGTCTCCAAGGGTGTTTTAACTAAATTTAAAATTCAACCACCCTTCCGTGTAAATTTTGCCACTTTTTTCCTCTCGAAAACCCTAAAACGAGATCACTTCACTTCTGGATCTCCTTTTCCTTCCGGGTTTTGGATCTCCTTCCTCCTTTCAGGTTTTTGGATCTCCTTCTCCTTCCAGGTTTTTAATGATTTTCCTGGCCATGGCCAGCCGGACATGCTTATTTTTTTCCACCAGCTTTTCTGTGGCCAACTTTTCTAACTTGTGATGCAATGGCACCAATAAAGCAGCGATACAAATCAGCCCGAGTAGCATCAGCGGAGGTGTGTGGTTTGTGATCTTCCCTAAAAAAGGATGCAGCACCAGATTGAGAAACTCAAAGACCATCAGCATCGCCACTACACTGAAAAAATGAATGAACCGAGTACTGACGACAAAACTTTGACTAAGGATCAGGAATAGCGAAACTATCGTGATGATGGCGAGCGCCAGTAGCGCATATTGGATATTTTGCTGACGCTGTTGTTCTTCCGCTTCTTTTTGCGCTGCCATCTCCTGCTGTCGCAAATCCTCATCAACAGTCATCAGAAAGATTTGTTGGTTGGATTGTCGGTTATAGAGACTGTCATTGGCGACCTTAAACAGTTTGGTGTACTTCAGGCTGCTATCACAATCGGTATACTGATACAATTCTGTCAGGATACGGGCAGGTTTCATACCCAGGTAGGAGAAAACCGTATTCTCTACTACGGCTACGGCCTTGCGTGCGTACCAAATGCAGGAATCGATTTGCTGTAACGAATTAAAATGTTCGGCAATTCCTGTATAGGCAAGGTTTTCATATCGGATTGATTTGTTGTCTACAGCTTGCCGGACGGCCATATGATAATAGGTCATCGCCAATGAAGGATTTCCAAGTTTGCTCTGCACCCCGCCCAGATTGGTCAGAATGTAGGCAAGTTGATTTACATACTTCAGTCGAATGGATTGCTCATAGGCGCGCTGGAGGCACATCAATGAAGAATCTAACATACTCGCACTGAGATAAGAGGCACCGGCATTCATCATGGCCCAAATCTGCAATATCTCGTTTGTGCCTTTCAATGCATGATCCGAAGCTGCCAGATAGAGCTCAATGGCTTTTTTATTTTCATCCCTGTCTTTGTAGATATGGGCCATCTGGCTTTTGACAAGCGACTGAATGGACTCATTGCCACATTCTTCAGCCAGTTGCAATGCTTTGTGATGATAATTTAATGCCTTGATATTGTTTCCGGCAAGACGATAACCATGCCCAAAAAAACTAAAAGCTGCAGACTCACTTATGATGTCTTCATTCTTCTGCGCTAGTTGAAGCATTTTCCAACCCGTTTCGATGATGAGGTTAGGATCGGTTTCAAACTCAGGAGAGAATATATCGATGATCAAATCAACCTTTGCCTCCGGATCTTGCGTTGTATCAATCTGTGACAACAATGAATCAATACGTGTTCCCTGCGCAATTAAAAACTGCACACTGATGAGCAAAGAAAAAAGCGCTATTCTACATTTCATATTCTAATTCTATATGCTCACAGAGCTGTAACGATGCTTCCTGTTTGCCTCCTGTCTCTCATATCCTTGGCCAATTTTAGATACTCTAACCCATTCATTTCATTCTCATCCGTTGCCTTCGCCTCCGCCTTTTTATCAGTGATGGAGTGATCAGTGATCAGTCATCGAATTTACCAGTGATGGAGTGATCAGTGATCGAGCAGGCGTATAGAGAGAGATGAACGATTTTTTCTCTTAGCTCTTCTCCTCCGCCTTAGCCTTAGGCTTTTAATAATACCGCTTACGCTGTACCTGGGCGATATACTTACTCAACCGCATGACCTGTCTTGTATAGCCATACTCATTGTCATACCATACATAGAGCACGACACTCATGCCGTCAGCATGAACCAACGTAGCTTTTGAATCATAAATTGCCGAGCAACTGTTGCCGATGATATCACTGCTCACCAATTCATTGCTGATCGAATAGTTGATCTGCTCCACCAGGTCACCTTCCAGAGCGGCCTTGCGCATGATCTCATTAATCCCATCCAGCGTGGTATGCTTGCTGACTTGTAGATTAAGGATAGCGAGTGAACCATCCGGTACAGGAACCCGGATAGCATTGGAAGTAAACTTAGGTCCCAAGCCGGGAATCGCTTTATCAATGGCAGACCCTGCACCGGTTTCCGTGATCACCATATTCGTGGCAGCACTGCGTCCACGACGATATTTGCTGTGCATATTATCCACCAGATTCTGGTCATTGGTGAATGCATGCACTGTTTCGATGTGTCCCTTTTCGATGCCAAGGATGTCATTGACCACTTTCAATACAGGTACAATGGCATTGGTCGTGCAGGAAGCAGCAGAGAAAATATTTCCTTCTTTAGGATCAAACATATTTTGATTGACCCCGTGCACAATGTTGGGAACACCTTTACCGGGAGCTGTCAATAATACTTTGCCTGCACCTTTACTTTTGAGATGGCGTCCAAGCGCTTCTTTATCTCTGAATGCGCCTGTATTATCGATCACCAGTGCATTGTTTATGCCATATTGGGTATAGTCGATGTCCTCAGGCTGGCTGGCAGTGATGAGGTGTACCATGTGACCGTCAATGATGAGTGCATTATTCTCCTCATCCGCTTCCACTGTACCCGGAAAAGCGCCATGTACTGAATCCACACGAAGCAACGATGCTCGTTTTTCGGCCATTCCAGTACCCTTATCGCGAGTTACGATGGCGCGTAGACGAAGTTGCTCACCACGGCCTTCCTGCATGATGAGCTCACGAGCCAGGAGACGACCTATCCGGCCAAAGCCATAGAGCACCACATCTTTCGGCTGCGTAGGGGTATAATTTTCAGGGCCGATAAAGCCTGGGAGTTGTTTCTCCAAAAAGGCCTTTTCTGAACCGGGCACTCCATTACTTTCCACCCATTCAGTGGCCAGCCGGCCTATGTCCATACGTGCCGGGCACAGGTCCAGCGTCAGCATAGCTTCCAGCAAGGCAGTAGTTGCTTCTACCTCAATGGGTTTGCCCACCATTTTATGGGCATAATTATGAAGGCTCAGGATTTCAGAGGCGCGCTTGTCAATGAGTTGGTTGCGGAAGAGCACCATTTCTATGCCCTTGTCGTACCAAAGGTCATTGATGGCTTTGATGAAGCGGGTAGCTAGTTTCTCATGGGCAATGCGGTGCTGCACCATTGTGTCGTAGGAGGATGAAGGCATACGTGGACCAGATTTTTAGGTTAAGGAACAAAAATACACATAGGGACGGATAGCGGGAGGGGAGATTGGGTAAAAAAGCATAGGGCATAGAGCATATCGAAGCGCAGCGTAGATCCCGCCCCGTGCGAGCGGCGGGAGGGCAGAGGGCCAAATAACTGCCCCAGATTCCTGATTTAGGGAGTCGAAGTATTCCATGTAGACAGAGGGTTTTTTCCATGCCGTTAAAAACGGCTTACATGACTACTCCCTGATGATGATTCTTTTTAGTTGCCTTCCACGGACGTGTCATAAAGGTTATGTGGGCAAATTCGCTATAGTTCACTTAGCCATGCCTGTCATGCAGAATCTTTTCAGAATACGCCAGCATGACAGAAGAGAATAAAAACACCACATGAATGATAACCTGCCACATGACATGTTCCGATTGGTGATTTTTAATATTGATAAATGTTTGTAACAAGTGAATACCCGAAACGCCAACCAGCGAACCTGCCAGCTTAACTTTAAGGGTGCCGGCATCCACTTTCTGCAGCCAATCGGGTTTGTCCACGTGCTGGTCGATATCAATGCGGCTGACAAAGGTGGAGTATCCCCCGATAATCACCATAATGAGCAGGTTGGCGACCATCGTGATATCTACGAGGGTCAGAACACCAAGCATCAAGGCTGATTCAGAAATTTCATCGATCGTCAGGCAGAGGTGTATCAACTCTACCGTAAACTTGTACGCATATAAAACGCCCCCGATGATAAGTCCAAAATAAAGAGGTGCCTGTACCCATCGGCTTGCAAATATGATCCTTTCAAATACCTTCTCTGCGCTGTTACTCATATAAAAAATTCAATTTGAATAGGTTTATCTCTTATCTGGCTGTTACTCGTGTACCAGTTACATTATAGTGCTGACCGATCTGCTTTACACTATATAATTAAAATGTCCTGACAGCTTACCGATTGCCCCAAAGTTACATTTTCAATTGACTTAAAGATCGTCCTGGCAAAAGACAGTATTCTCCGTACGCTTGGATGTCAATTGATAGTCCCACATTATACTGGGTACCCATTGCCTTACTCCTGTTTAAGTCCAAATCGCATGCCGCAATGACTGCAATAATTATCCGATAAACTGACACTGTTGCTACATCCGGGACATTCCTTTTTACGTTCTCCTGATTTCGCCATCTCCACCGTCACTATCCCGGTGGGCACCGCGATGATGGCGTACCCGATGATCATTGCCACAGAAGCTATAAACTTGCCCAGAATCGTAAATGGTACAATATCTCCATACCCTACCGTCGTCACCGTAATGATGGCCCAATAAATGCTCTGTGGAATACTGCTGAATCCATGCTGACCGGCTTCTACTACATACATAACTGTACCCAGAATCACCACAATGACGATCACCGTCATAAAGAAAATACTGATCTTAAACAAACTGGCCTTCAACGCCCGGATGAGGTACATGGCTTCTTTCGTAAACCGCACCAGCTTCAGGATCCTAAACACACGCAACAATCGGAGGATCCGGACCACCAGAAGGTATTGATATCCTACAAAAATAAGACTGAGATAGGTCGGAAGGATCGCCAGCAAGTCTATGATCCCCCAACTACTGAGCAGATACCTGGACGGCCTGGGGCTCACATAGATTCGTAACAGAAATTCAATGGTAAACAGAATAGTGAAAATCCATTCAAGGATATAAAACTCCACCTGGAGTTCCCGATGCAGACTCTCCACGCTGTCGAGCATAGCAACCGCCGCGCTGATGAGAATGATCCACAAGAGCCATATGTCAAAACGCCTGCCCTCCTTCGTATCGCTCTCGAAAATAACACTATATAGTTTCTCCCTCAGGGTGCTTTTCATTCTTTTATCCTATCTGATATACTCCACAAAATACAAATCTATCCGCCGGGATGTATATGTAAGCAGTGAGTCAGTAAGTCGGTGAGATAGTATGATAAGCGTCAGGCGCCCTGGATTTCGAGCCTTTGGCCTGTAAGGGACTTTCGTAATAATAAAACCTCGGTGCGTAGCTTATTGCTTGCTTGTTGTCTTGTGATTTCATGATCACTACAATAGGATTCAATCGATGATTTCTCGCACAATAAGTGGTGCAGTATCGGAGTGGCCGCAAACTGCCTGTGCCGGAAATTCATTTTTCCTATAGTGTTGTTACGTTGCTGATGGGCCGTGTCAATGAGTATGCTGATAAGCGCGATGCAAGGTGATGGAAATCTTTGTTCCACAATATTCAACTGACTTGCTTTTTTAAAGGCAGCACTAAAAATACGTTCAGCTTCAGCGGGTGATGTTGAAATTTGCAATGCCACATTATTCGCCATGGCGCTATATGCATCATAAAATATTTCAAATTTCCCTATGGCTTCTGCTGTCATGAATAAATGCTATAAATCCTAAAATATTGGAGGGCCGGCTTAATAAATAAAACACACATTCTCATTGAATCTGCAAACCTAAAGTTGTATTGTGTTTTCAAGTTAAGTAGATAGGTCATCATGCGTTTCACTGGCTATCCAATCAATGGCTTCCTGTAAATCTTTATGTTCAAATCCTTTAAACTCACCCCGCATGAGGTAACTGAAGAAATCAGTAAATTTCCGGATGGCTTTCGCATCAGATACAAAAGCTTTATTCCATTTAGTTAAATGTTTGATGCCCATAAAAGCATCAATCATCCAAGCTCCGACGGTAAAGTTTTTTTACATCTGCCTTAAGGACTAATAGAAAATTCAGTTTATCTGCTTTCTCTATGAGCTCGTCTACTGTGGGCATGAGCGTTTAAGAAAAATCCGCTTACATAATTTCTCCTATCGCTTCAAACCCTGCTATATTTGATGGCAAATTGTCTAAATACTGGATCATACTATAAATCTAATAGACTATTCATTGAGGAAGGTTTGGGTATTCTCACCACAAACCTTCCTACATAAACAATGGATAGTATTCAACGCTTTAGGCCTCTGCTAACACATCGCGCATAGCTTTCACTTCGTCGTGATCAGCCTTTATAAGTTCACGCTGATCCATGAGCATGGTTTGTTGTTCACTTGTTATGTCAGCTTGGTTATCCTTCAGCACGCTGTCATACGTATCCACGGCCATGTCTTCACCGTACTCGCAGGAATTGAGGATTCCTTTACGGTCTTTGCCGGTGACAGCAGCTTTTACGTCCATCCAAACCCGGAAAATCTTTCCTGATGTTCTTGTTCCTTCAGTAGGTTTGCCCCCTAACCTGGTGACTTCACCTGCCAATGCTTGTCTGCAAGTATGGCTGGTTTGCGCAAACCGTGCAAATATTGCTTTTAAATCTTGCTGCTCTGTTTCATTAGAAGCCGTTTCATATCCTTCGATGCGGTCATTGTTGATGGTGACGAGTTTATTTAGCACGTCAATAGTTTGTTCATTGTTCATTGTATATGTATTAAAAGGTTATATAAGATTAAATAAAACTTGGTTTCCTCGATTCGCAAGCACATAGTCTTGCTTTTTTTATTGTTCAGGGATTAAAAGGAAGGGGGTCTTTCTCTCAGAGTCTTCTGCACTTCCCCCAACCTGGTGTTATGCATCATTAATCATTGGATTGTCTAAACCATCAAATGTATAGGCATACAATGGCTAGAGATCCAATATAAAATCATAATAATTAACTTCTTTTTTAAACAGATAACACACCTTCATTGCCATTAACCAAGTTTGTTCCTGTGGCTACAGAAGCAGCCATTTTTAAAAAATTTATCATTTGGTTTCCATCCGTATCCCAGTAGTAGGCTGCGGTTGGCGTGACTTTGATGATAGAAATTTCCGGGTCATCTTTTCCTTCTTCAAACCATATTTTAACGAATGGATCCCAAAGTTCTTCCGTTTTAGCCTGGTCAAAAATGATTTCAGCTTCACCGTTTACAACTAGATAACTGCTCTTACCCGGGTGAGCAAAGAACAATTGCACATTTTTGTTTTGCGCTATGTCTCTATTTTTATCACTATTCTTTTGACTAAAGAACCATATATTGCCCTGGTCGCAAACTTTTTGAGCAGCCATTGGCGTACAGGTGGAGCCATCGTCTGTTTTTAAATTGGTGCAGAAGAGGCAAATATTAATTTCGCCCACTAAGTCCTTCAATTTATCAATGGCTTCTTTGTGCTGCAAATTTTTAGTTTCGCTCATAATATCTTTTTAAATGTGATTTCATACTATCTCAACCTTGAAAGGATAGGATCAAAGAAGTTTTGAATACAGGAAATATACGTCTCTACTCCACTCCTCAATTGCATTGACCTAATACGAGCCAGATGATAACAAATACGACAATGGTGCCAAGGCATCCACCTCCGAGTTTATGTGCGCCATAGCCTGCAAGAAGTCCTCTGAAAATATTATTCATAGTGGTTTAGATTATAATTACTATTTGGCAACTTATGCATTCATTACACTGGTATCAATTGCTCAAAATCGTGTGTAGGAGAGCTTTTTGATCTCCTTACCTATTCCCATCTCATCAATGCAAATCGTAGGTTGCTACACTGCAAAAATGTAATTCTTTTCTGCGTATATTGTTACATAATTTTGTCTTAGGCTTACATAATTCCCACTTTGCTTAAATGCGGAGCTTATGTGCACAGTGGAAGAATGTAAGACATTAAAATGGCAAGATAGCAAGAGGCCTTAAGGGTCGTAACAGGGGTATACAGGCTTAAGGAGTATTTCGGATAATAAAAATTAATAAAAAGTCCTCTTAAGGGGTTTTAGGTGTATAAAGATCGCTGATCACCGCATATTCCGTATGGCTGCAATTGCCGCGCTCCTCGAGCCGACATCCATCTTGGAGAAAATACTTTTGAGATGCGTCTTGACGGTGTTGATTGACACATTGAGCTTTTCGGTCACCTGGAGATTGGTACTTCCTTCCCATACACACTTCAACACCTGGTATTCGCCGCGCGTAAGCGGATAGCGGACACCCATGTCTTTGAAAATGGGAAAATGAAGATTGTTTAAGGACGCGTGCCGGTATACCGCCATTTCGATCGCACTGATGATGTCGCGGTCTTTAAAAGGTTTGACGATGTAGCCCGATGGGAAGGTGGCTTTCGCACGGTCAAGCGTCTCCTTATCGGCGAAAGAAGTGATATAAATAAAAGGCACCTTGTATTTGTCATTGATGATAGCCGCTATATCAATACCATTCTTATCCCCCTTGATCGAGATATCTAGCAGTACGATATCCGGCCTGAATCTATGCAGCAGATCCAATGCCTTGGTGGACGAATACGCAATACCAACCACAAAATAGTCGTCACCCGTTAGCGTCACTTCTATGTCCGTGGCTATGATCGGTTCATCTTCTACTATGAGTACACTGATAGTCATCGGAGATTTTTATGTTTTATAGTCATTCCTTTACTGCATCACACAATTATTGAAAAATTACTTCAAATCTATTCAATACGGAGCAAAGCAGGTGAATGTATGATCATCTCAGATCCTTTTCTCAACATACGCCCATTGATGATACATTCTATACCATGATCTGTGGCCGTAGAGAGATTAGAACCCACAGTGTCTAATTCGACCAACCCATTATTGTAGAATTCTATCCGCTCGATACGTAATCCGGCGCCCACTGCATTGGAAACCTTGATGACAGCATTGGTTTCGTTTCTCAGCACTGTATTGGTACCAGTGAGCATTCCATATCGGCCACAGGAGTCAATGCTGATCGTTCCATGATTGAGCACATAGGTTCCGGCAATATTAAAGGCATCCGTAAATGTATTGCTCACATCAATCAATTCATGATTGATGATCGTATCGTTGAAAACAAAGGCCCACGAACTGGTATGCTGAACTGAAATAATCGCATCCGTCGAATTCTCGATGTGGCGAAATGAAATACCTTGCTCTGTATCGTCTGTTGGATGGTCCATTAAAAACAGACCCTGATTCATCCATTTTCCAAGACCTGCTACATCTCCCCGATACACATCTATGAGTCCTTCATTGATCATCAGTCCATTCAGGTTGATTGCGGAGGCAAATGGATAACCTCCATAGATAAACATTTCACCTTCCGGTGTATTGACAATCATACATCCGGATTCGTCATATAATCCGTATCTATTGTAATAAGCCACAATATCGATGAGCCCAGCATTGGTCAGCATAGCGCTGTCCAGCATACCTATGGCCACACCATCAATTGAATCAATCTGTATAATTCCGGTGTTGATGACAGTGCCTTCTATTTTAAGTCCGGTTGAAAATGCTTCTGTTATCAGTAGTTTGCCGTTATTTTCAAAAACCCCCTCTACGATAATGCCTTCAGCACTTACATTGGCAATCGTCAGGGTATCATGATTGATAAGGGTGCTGCCGGAGGATATGAGAATCAACTCTGTAAACACTGGAACGCCTGCAGGAATGGTTACCGAGCCGGCAAGGATCGTCACTGAATCAGTAATGCCGGGCACACAGTTACAACTCCAGTTTGATAGCACATTCCAGTCACCATTACCTCCATTCCAGTGAATCGCTTGTGCATAAATACGCTGCACAGAAATCCAACAACCAATGCTTAAAATTAAATAATTCATTTTTTCTTTGATTCAATTTGCTACGGCAAACTTCTACATGCAAAATGGAAGGGTGCCATATAAATGATAATTTGAAACAAAGGAAAATCAATCATAGGGCCCCGACATCACCCGAAGGGGTGGTGACATAATAAAAAAAGAGCCCTTATTTTGGCTTATCAAAACACCAATTACCAACAAATCGCATCTTAAATGGAAAATGCAGCCCAATCCTCACGGCCTGAAGCCAGGATCATCCAACTCCACAAACGGGAAACCCATGAATCATCCGATTGGCAGTCGGCCTATCCCCCAATGAATATGAACCTTCATACCCTGGAATATATCGACCAGCTCCTCGACGAACATTTTAAGTGAAACGAGCGCGCCAAATAACCATTAGCTTTATAGCCGAACAAATGTATATGAAGCTCGTTTCAATTTGTATTCTCTTCCTCCTGCAGACAACCATTTCGGCTCAGACTGTATCACCGGATTCCCTGATTACATTGCTGAGGACTTCTGGCATAGATACTTTCAGTCTAAGATTTGAAAAGGAGATACGCTCGATCATTACGCAAAAAGGACCTACTGATGAAAAACAATTTCAACAAGTCGCTTTACTGGCTGCAGTGTATGAGACATCTGGTGATTCCTTACATTTTAACAAAATAGAAGAATGGCTCGTCACCCGGAAATTAAATATATTGCAACAACAGGACGTACTACGTTTTCTTTTTAACAATAGCGGAGGCTTTATATCTCAAAGGGACCTTTACCTGTCCCTGCAACATCTCTGCATACAGCTGGCGGAAGTGTGGAAAGAACCACGCGTTCAATTTACCTTTCTGGAAAATTGCCTAGGCCTGGAATTATTTACTAAAAACCAAGAGGAAAAGAAAAGACTTATCTCTGCTATGAAAAGTCTGAGTGAGGGATTTCCTTATCTTGAACTCCGTACAGCTTTTCATCAGGCAGAATATTATCGCACCCTCCCTCATGATTCATGCGTCTACTATTATGAAAAATATATAGCGGGCATCAAACCCTTTTTGGGAAAAGAGAATCCCTATTTCCTTCAGAAAACAGAATGGATACAAAAAGCTGACTCCGGCATGTTGGCCAACGCTTATAGAGGATATGCCATCTACGCTATTACAAAAGGTGAAATAAAAAAGGCTGGCGAACTGCTTGTGCTGGCGGATAAGACTATACCTGACACGTCAGTGTTTGATGTACGGAAAATTGAAAATCAAATCAGTCTGTCCTCGCTTTATGCCGACCTGGTCAACAAAGAAAAAACCCTTGAGTATGCGCTTAAAGCCATAGCACTTTGTGATAAACATCAATATACCAAACTTCGGAATGGGCGTGTGGCCAGCGCTTATGCACGTGCACTCATGGTTAATGAAAGATACCCTGAGACAGCTATTGAATATGAAAAAGCTTTCCACTATTTCATGGAAGGAACAAGTACCATAGATCCTAAACGTCAGGCTCTTTTCCTTGCTATATTGTCTGTATATAGAAACGACTTTGCTCAAGCTCGCCAGTGGCTGCAAATAGCAGAGGCGATTGTTACTGAACCGCACGATGAAATCCACTATCTGTCGGCGACCACCAGGGGACTCACTGGCATGTCTGGAGCTCAACCTGCATTGGCATTAAGTAATCTTAAAGAAGCACATCAACTGGCAAATAAAAACAATAATGTACGCTGGCAGCGCGAGAGTTTGTATCACCTCTATCTTTTTTACAAAACCACCGGGCAATCTGCTGCGAGTCTTGCCGCACACGAAAAGTATGTACAGGTCAATGACTCCCTCTATCGTTCCGGGCAGCAACTGGCCCTATTCGATATAGAAGCCAAGTATCAAAAATCACTTCAGGATGAAACCATCTCCAGGCTTGATACAGAAAATGAAGCAGCAGCGGCAGCCCTACAAGCCCAAAAAAGAAATCTTATGATCGTAATCGCCGGACTCCTGATCGCCTTTCTTTTATTGGCATTGGTATGGCGTCTCTATAAACAAGTCAAGGCTTCGAATGTGATTATCTCCAAAGCTATTGCAGAAAAAAATATACTGCTTCGTGAAATCCATCATCGGGTCAAAAACAATCTGCAGGTCATCTCTAGTCTTCTGAAATTGCAGTCAGGCTATATCAAAGACGACGCTGCTATCCAGGCTATAGCTGAAGGTCGCAGTCGTGTACAATCAATGGCGCTACTCCATCAGAATCTATACAAAGAAGATAATCTCACCGGCGTCAATATGAAAGAATATTTTGATAGTCTCATCCAGGGACTTTTTGACACCTACAACATTTCTCCGGACCGGATCGTCCTGCATAAAAACATCGCAGAGATCAACCTTGATGTTGACACTGTCGTGCCCCTCGGCCTCATCACTAACGAGCTCATCAGCAATGCCCTTAAGCATGCTTTCCCCGGTATCAATGAAGGCAATCTATTTGTCGACCTCTTCGAACAATCCGGCTACCTGATCCTCAAAGTACGTGATGACGGGACCGGTCTTACGAAGGCTGCAAGCCAGGAGGGATTCGGCAGCAAACTCATCCAGTCACTGAGTCAGAAACTGGAGGCGGACATCACCACACGTTCCAGTCATGGCACAGAGGTGATGCTTACGATCAAAGAGTACAAGAAAGCAGCATGAGCTATCTGAGCACCACAGCTTGAAAGCCATGGCAATTTAATTTCCTGAATTGAGGCCATGTTTTTTGCTCATGTCTCCAAATACTCTTTGCCTTTGGTCGCCGAAGCTTTTTCTGCGAAGGCGACCATGAGCACCACGGCTTGAAAACCGTGGCAATTCAATTCTTGGCTTGACAGCCATGTTTTTTGCTCATGTATCTACATAATATGCCCTTTGCCCGCCCATAGCCATATGCACATGAGCGCCACGGTTTTAAAACCGTGGCAATTCAATTTCCTAGACTGTGGCCAGGTTTTTTACTTAGGCGACTTTCTTCCCTTCCGCATGATCATGCGCGTATCATTTGTGTCAGAAGTGCATGCGAGACTAGGGATGTTTTATTTTCTATAATAATGATCAATTCAATTTGCTTACTTGTGATAAATCAAGTTTTGTTTTTTCATTTACAATAGTGCCTGTTTCAATGTACAATTTATGTCCTGCCATTATTCCGTCTAAAAGTTTGGCATTCATTCTTTTCATCATTAAATTGTTCATAATATCAAAAAAGGCATTTTTCATAGTATACGTCATCGTACTGGAAAGGACAGTGTTTTTGCCCCTTCCGCGAATCGCCAAATCTAGCTTCATTGTTTGGATACCCGGCATTTTTCTTAGTTCTGCAACTTCTATTTTAATATTCTTACCGACATTCCATTCGGTTACTTTTTCTTCGGCACTTGCACCCATCATTGTAAAATCACAGTGGCGAGTTGCCCCTACTCCTTCTTTTTGTTCAGAAGTAACGAATGATTTGCTTACAGCCGGATGCCCGTGACAAATATTCCCAAAGTCTGCTAACGATTTCCATACTTCGTCTTTCGGTTGGTTGATTTCAATTTCTCTTTTAATATTTGTTGATTTTCTCATCTATATATTTTTTAATTTTTATCAATTCCTTCGACTGTTGCTAAAACGGCAGATATGTATTTTGCTTAAATTCCATATCTATTATGCAAAGCATCAGCATTTATTTTTAGCACTACACCACATTGAATATAAAGGTTCGGATTCCTTTACGGCTGGCAACCTAATTCCTGACCCAAGAGCTCCCCACCATGCGTGCATCACGATTCCAAGGGAAACAATTGAAGCACCTACTACTCTTCTTATGTTACGGTCTGTTTTTTCTATTCTTTATTATATTTCACTTCTCTTTTAAATGTTTAATTTCAATGAGTTTGGCAGGTGTTAAATCCAACTTCGTTTCATGTGTAACTTCCTCACCCGTCTCTATATGCTGTTTATAGCCTCCAATAATATTCCTCCAAAATTTTGCGAATTTTTTCTTCCCCATCATTTGGTTCATCATTCCCCACATACCGTTTTTCATAGAGTAGTTTAATGTTGATGTTAGTATAGTTTTATCACCCTTAGGCGTTAGTCTAAAGTCACCACCCATTGTCTGAATTCCGGCTACTTTTTGCACCTGATAAACTTCCAATTTCTGGTAAGTTCCTTCTTCCCATTCTAATACTCTCTCATCAAGTGTTGCCCCTTTTTTTACCAAAGGAGAAAG
>JBBRDL010000098.1:0-14581 GCA_038203965.1 Chitinophagales bacterium
TTTCAGGGTCATCTTCAAAGTGATTGATGGTCGGCGGAATGAAGCTATGATTGAGCGCCAGTATAGAAGCTATCGCTTCTATAGCTCCGGCAGCCCCAAGCAGGTGGCCGGTCATGGACTTCGTCGAGCTGATATTGATTCCATAGGCATCATCACCGAAAACAGACTGAATCGCATTAGTCTCTGCTACGTCACCAAGTGGCGTAGAGGTGCCATGTACATTGATGTAGTCGATCTGATTCGTGCTGAGCCCTGCTTCTTTCATGGCATACTGCATGCACTGGATCACACCCTTTCCTGTTGGTTCGGGAGCAGTGATATGATAGGCATCTGCATTCATGCCGGAGCCGAGGAGCTCAGCATATATTTTTGCGCCTCGGGCCTTAGCGGATTCATAAGATTCGAGGATCAACGCACCTGCACCTTCACCCAGGACGAAGCCATCTCTGTTTTTATCAAAGGGTCTTGAAGCGGTCAGCGGATCATCATTTCTGGTCGAAAGGGCTTTCATGCTTGAAAAACCTCCGATACCTGCTCGGGTGACTGCGGCCTCAGATCCACCACAGACGACATAATCTACCCGTCCAAGTCGGATATTGTCTGCCGCGATGATCAAGGCATGATTAGCAGAAGCACATGCAGATACGGTAGCAAAATTGACACCGGAGAACCCATATTTAATGCTGATATGGCCTGCGGCGATATTGACGATGAGTTTCGGGATGAGGAAAGGATTGTATTTAGGTACGCCAACAGCTCTGCCGGCACCTTCGATTTCCTCTTCAAACGTGGTAAATCCACCGATTCCACTGCCCCAAATGATTCCCACACGGGATTTGTCCACTGTTTCGAGATTGATTCCGCTGTCCAGGATAGCCTGATCAGCCACCACCATAGCATATTGAGCAAATGGGTCTATACGCCTGACTTCTTTTCTGTCCAGAAAATTTTCAGGAATAAAACCTTTGACTTCACAGGCAAATTCTGTCCGGAAGCCTGTGGCATCAAACCTGGTGATCTTGCCGGCACCGCTAACGCCCGATTTAAGGCCTTCGAGGAAGGAAGAAACATCGTTTCCGATCGGCGTTAAAGCGCCTATTCCGGTGATTACTACTCTTTTCGACATACAATCTGATTCTTGGTTAATATGCGTATTACAATATCCGGTTTATGGTTGGGTATTGGCTGGCATGTAGTCCCAAACTCTCCGAAATGGATGATTGTTCAGGTTAAAACTCCGGTATAATCACACTCATCCCATACACAAGGGCTGAAATAGTGACCCTGTAGCTGCTAAAGTTACACCGTAAAGTTCAATTAAAAGGGGCCGCAGTGACTTCAGACACCCTTAAATAAAACATCCACAGAGGAGCGTTACTCCCCTGTGGATCTGTAAAAGTTCAATTCCAGGGTACCCGGTTATGCAGAAACCTGGGATTCCAGATATTCTATGGCATGGCCAACGGTCTGGATGTTTTCGGCTTGCTCATCAGGGATAGAGATGTCAAATTCTTTCTCAAATTCCATAATAAGTTCAACGGTATCCAGTGAGTCTGCTCCTAAATCATTAGTGAAGCTAGCCTCTGATGTTACTTCAGATTCGTCAACGCCTAACTTGTCAACGATGATTTTCTTCACTCTTTCAGCAATGTCTGACATAATAATTGTGTTTGATTAAGGTTGCAAAAGTAAATAAAGTATTGACCTTTGTGCCAAAAGAAACAAGTCCCTATAAAGGGGCTACCTGTTTCAGCACGCAAGGCATACAAAAGTAATACGTCTTTCCGGATTTCGGCATTACAGCGACAAAATTTTATAAGGCGACCCAGCGGGTTGCATGAACAAAAGCGAGGTCATAGCTTCGCCCCTGAAATTATTTGAATATCAGACTCATAGACATGTTACATTCAGCTCATCAGAATACCAAAATTGTGGCCACAGTAGGTCCTGCCTGCTCAAGTTATGAGATGCTGCTCGCCCTGACCAAGGAAGGGGTGCACATCTTCCGCCTCAATTTTTCCCACGGAACCCACGAAGAACATAAGGACGTCATCAACTCTATTGTCAAGATCAATAAGGAGTTTGATTACCATGTGGGTATCCTGGCTGATCTCCAGGGTCCAAAAATCAGGATCGGAATGATAGAAGCCAAAGAGGTGCTGCTGGAAAACGGAAAGGAAATCATTTTTACCACCCAGAAATGCCCCGGAACAGCTGAGCGTGTGTTCATTAGCTATGAAAATTTTCCGAAAGAGGTCAAGGCAGGGGAGCGAATTTTAGTTGATGATGGCAAGCTGGTGCTCGAGGTGATCGCCACAGACAGACAAAGAGAAGTGCGCCTGAAGATTGTACACGGAGGTATTTTGAGCTCAAGGAAGGGGGTCAATCTGCCGGATACGGCACTTTCTATCCCCTCCATCACTGAAAAGGACCATGCTGACCTGGATTTTATCCTCACCCAGCCGGTCAACTGGATAGCCCTTTCCTTCGTACGCCGGGCAGAGGATATCATTGAATTGCAGGAACTCATCGATGCCGCCGGTCACCCGGCCAAGACGATCGCCAAAATCGAAAAACCTGAGGCTGTCAGGAACATCCGTAAGATCGTCAAGCAGGCCAATGGAATCATGATAGCCAGGGGCGATCTGGCCGTGGAGGTGGCGATGGAAAAACTACCCACTATCCAAAAAGATATCATCAGGCTTTGTATCGAAAGATCACGCCCGGTCATCGTAGCCACCCAATTAATGGACTCGATGATCAATAATCCGAGCCCTACCAGAGCCGAGATTACGGATGTAGCCAATGCGGTGCTGGATGGCACAGATGCCGTAATGTTGAGTGCAGAGACCTCTGTAGGCAAACACCCGGTTAAAGTGGTAGAGGCAATGAATAAGATCATAGCCGAAGCGGAGAAGCATTATTCACCGAGTATTCAGTTTTCGGTCCCATCTCCTAAATCGAGGACGTTCTGGTCTGACACGGTCTGCTACCATGCGGCCCGTATGGCTCAGGATGTCGATGCAAAAGCTATCATAGGGATGACGACTTCCGGGTTTACAGCATTTAAAATCTCCTCATACAGGCCGATTCACAGTAAAATTTATGTTTTTTCGGAACGCCATGATATCCTTAATACACTCAACCTGGTATGGGGTGTACAGACGTTTTTTTATGATAAGTTTTCTTCCACAGATGAGACCATCTATGATGTGGTCAATATCCTGCTGGCTGCCGGCAAAGTAGCTCAGGGGGATATCGTCATCAATACAGGAAGTATGCCGATGCATAAAAAGTACAGAACCAATATGCTCAAACTCACGTTAGTGGACTAACACATTCCGAAGGATACCGAAACAGCTTTTTTTTCGTTTTGTAACCAGCTGGCTTACCAATTTTATATCTGGATGAATTTTGTTTTGCGTTCGCATGTATTTTCTGTCTTTCTGATTACGCTGGTGTTAATATGCACCTACGATACATCCGTCATGGGTCAGACAAGGCCGACATCAGAGCAGGTGACAATAGAGAAAAAGCTGATTGACGGTAAAAAATACATCCTCTTGGGTGATTGGGAAAAAGCAGAAGCCCTGTTTCGGGCCATCCTTGAAGAAGATGTGCAGAACAGTGCCGCTTGCTACGAACTCTCCAGAACGCTTGCGGCTACTGGAAAATATAGTGATGCTATCACCTATATACACAAGGCTATCCGTGTAGAACCGGACAATGAATGGTATCTCCTGATGGAAGCTGATATAAAAGAGAAATCAGGTGACCTTCCCGGGACCATGGAAATGTATGATCGTCTCATGACTCTGCGTCCGAACAAAGCTCATTACTACGAGATGCAGATCAGCCTATGTAAAAAAACAGGAGACAAGGAGAGACTTCTTAAGGTATTGGAGAAATATGAACAATCCAGGGGCCTCACCGAATCGATGACACGCACCAGATTCGAAACGCTTGAGACTATGGGTAGGGCAGAAGAAGCATTATCTGCGCTGCATAAACTGACCATTGTATATCCTTCCAATACGGACTACAAATTTCTGGCTGCATCCTATGCAAAGAAATCAGGCCAAGAAGAAAAAGCTAAACAATATTATAAAGATATCCTCGCCATTGATCCCGAAAATTCGAGAGCAAAACTCGCTTTAGCAAGTACAGAAAAACAGGCTGGGGATGATATAGGCTATCTGAAGTCTATTACGCCGGTCATCACAAACCCGGGTATTGAAATTGATATTAAGATCAAAGAGTTGATTCCTTATGTACTTGATTTTTCTAAGACAAAGGATACGCTTTTGGGAAATACGCTTGTGGAGCTTAACAAGCAATTGGTCAAAACACATCCGAAGGAGGCTAAAGCATTTGCTATCCAGGGTGATGTATTATCCATCAGCGGAAAGCGCCAGGAGGCTATAGATGCTTATACCAGGTCCACTGCGATCAATGGAAGTATATACACCGTCTGGGAGCAATTGCTCGCTTTGTTAATGGCGCATCGCTCCTATGATGAATTGATCCGACAGGCTGACTTGGCGATCACTCAGTTTCCAAATCAGGCCTATCTGTACTATGCATCAGGTTATGGCCTTTATAAAAAAGAGCGATTCAATGACGCACTGGATGTGCTCAGTGAAGCCCTGATCATGACAGGAAGAAATGCCGGGCAAAAGATTAGTGTATATAATATGCTCGGATTAGTACATGATGAATTGGGAGATCTTGATAAATCTTCAATAGCTTTTGAATCATCGTTGTCGATCGATCCAAAAAATCCGGAGACACAGGCGCAATACAGCCTGATGCTGAGTCGCAGGATTGCTCAAAGCGAAAAGGCACTCTCCATGACAGAAAAAGTATTGAATCAGGGAACCTTGTCCCCTACGATTCAGGAGATTCTGGCCATGGTGCTTTATAACCAGAAAAAATATGATAAGGCATTAGCCTCCATACAAGCCGTCATCCGTGAAGACCCTTATGGAGAAGCTTATAATATGGCGGGGGACATCCTGATCAAACTCGGAAGAACTGAAGAAGCGGTAGCTATGTGGGAGCGGGCTCTTAAGGAAGGGAGTACTGATTCGGATCTGAAAAGTAAAATTTCTGATCCAAAGGCACAATAATCGTATCCGTGTTGTTACATAGTAAGATGCGATGCGTCTTATATCTACAAGTTCCTATGAAGAGATACTCCATCCATACCGCTTTGATTGCCTTGCTTCTGATCTTTGGCTCGTGTGCGAGTAAAAAAGATCTGACTGGAGGGGCTAAGGACAATCCAAAAGAAGTTATATCTCCTGAGATAGCCTCTATGATGAAAAAAATCATGGCTACGCAATTGCCTTATACGTGGTTTGCTGCTTCAGGACAAGGAAAAATTGACTGGGATGGGCAGCGTCTCAGTGCGCGGATCAATGTGCGCATCCTACATGACAGCATTATCTGGGTTCAGATTCAGAAGTTGGGTTTTGAGGTGGGAAGGATGCTGATCACACCTGATTCTGCTTTTTTTATCAATCGGTTTGAGCGATCCTATGCGGTCTACCGGACAGAAGATTTTCTCGAAGAATATAATGTGCCGGCAGATTTTGATATGTTTTCCAGGGTGTTTACAGCTGGGGCATACGTACCACCGATGATAAATCATTCGAACCTTGAGGAAGATGGTTCTGTCAATCTCCAGTCAGTCTCCGGAATGAATGCCAGACACTGGTTTGATGCTTCATCCCTCCTGATCAGGTCGCAGATCACTGATCCACTGGCAAGGGAATGGTCCTCCCTGTATTCAAATTATCAGCGGACCAATTCAGGCCAGCGATTCCCTTTTAAGAGGTCAAACACCCTTTTGATTGATGGCGAACCCAATATATTTAACCTGGAATACACGGAAATGACCATAGATATTCCCCAGGAATTCCCTTTTTCCATACCTTCACATTATGAAAAAATATAATGTGTCAGGCAAAGGCTTTCTTACCCTAACCTTTGTATTCTTTTCCCTGCTGTGTATAGGTCAGAAAGACCGTAGTGACCTGGAGTCCCAACGCAAGGCCCTCGAAAGCCAGATCAAGTCTACCACAGATATTTTGGCGAAGACGCAGAAGAGTAAGACCAAAACAGTCAATCAATTAAAGGTACTCAATGCCCAGATCCGGCAGCGCCAGGAATTGCTTGAATCCATCAACCGGGAAATAAAACAAGTAGACCAGGAAGCTGCAATGCAAGAAAAAAATAAATCCGAAGCTGGTCTTGCCATAGTTCAATTGGAATCCAGGCTTTCGCATGCGTTGCGCACAGCCTATGTGCGGAGCCAATTGCAACCTGACTGGATTTATTTGCTGAGCTCGCAATCGATAGGCCAGGCACTGGCCCGATGGGTGTACATACGACAGTATAAAAGTTATGTGCAGTCGCAACTGAGGTCCTTATCGGAGAAAAGAGAAAAACACCAGGCCCTGCTCATCAAGCTGGAAGAAAATAAAAAAGCAAAAACGCTCCTTTTCCATGAAGAAGAGCAACACAAAAGGGAGATTTTGACAGAACAAAAAAACCAAGAGTCCCTTGTCAACGATCTTGGAAAGCAAGAGAAAAAACTAAAATCTCAACTTGCCAGCACACGCGAGAAAAAGAAAAAACTGGATGACGAAATCACCCGTTTGATCCGCGAAGAAGGAAAAAAAATGACGACTTCCGGACTTAGCACAGCACCTGAGACGAAAGCGCTCAACGAACAGTTTTCCGGTAACAAAGGAAAGTTGCCCTGGCCTGTGAGCAAAGGACTGATCACTGATCGGTTTGGGGAGCATCCACATCCTGTTCTCAAAGGGATCAAGGTCCAGAATAATGGAATTGATATCAAAGCGGAAGAAAAGGCTGCCGTCAAAAGTTTGTTTTCAGGTACCATAGCATCTGTCACAAAAATACCAGGGTATGATTACATGGTTATGGTCAGACATGGCTTGTATTTCACGGTCTATTCAAAACTGGTCAGTGCTTCTGTGAAAAAAGGCGACACCGTCACCACCGGCCAGTTGCTCGGCTACCTCGGTACTGAAGACCCTGAGCTTCATCTCGAAATCTGGCAGGACAAGACGAAGCTGAATCCGGAGTTGTGGCTTGCGAGGAAATAGATTTTTAGCTGCCAGTTATCAGTTAGTAGTTAGTAGTTTGAAAAACAATAAATTTACGATGGAGCATTGCAAGTTTTATCTTGCGTATCTCTGTTAAGTGTAGATTGTATCTACACTTGGGCGTCAGCAAATTTTTAATTTGCCTATCAAATCCACCCTCCACCCTCTGCCCTACGCTTAAAATCAATAACTTTACCATCTAATCATTGTTTCCCATACATGGCATTAGCAAAAAACAAATGGAACATCGGAGAAAAGAAAAAACTCCAGGAAGGTCCTCATAATGAACGAGCGGTATTGATCGGGGTCGTACAACCTCCACACACCGAAGAGAAGGTCACGGAGTATCTCGATGAACTTGAATTTCTGGCACAGACAGCAGGCGCAGATACGGCCAAGCGGTTTATACAAAAAATGGCGAAGCCGGACTCTAAAACCTATATCGGCAGCGGAAAGGTCCAGGAGATCGGAAAATATATCGAAGAACATGAAATCGACCTCGCCATATTCGATGATGATCTCACCGGAAAACAAACCAATATCCTTGAAGAAGAATGGAAGGTAAAGATCGTAGATCGCACCAGCCTCATCCTTGACATATTTGCAGCTCGCGCGCAAACAGCACAGGCACGCACACAGGTAGAACTTGCACAATTACAATATTTGCTTCCGAGACTTAGAGGATTGTGGTCCCACCTTGAGCGCCAGCGCGGGGGTATCGGTATGCGCGGTCCCGGTGAACAGGAGATTGAGACAGACCGTCGTATTGTAAGAGATAAGATCTCCCTTCTGAAAAAGAAGCTGGAGAAAATTGATCAGCAAAGCATCACCCAGCGCAAAGGTAGGGGAGAGCTTATACGCGTCTCTTTAATAGGGTATACCAACGTAGGTAAATCAACCCTGATGAATGTGCTGAGCAAAAGTGAAGTGTTTGTAGAAAATAAATTGTTTGCCACGTTGGATACCACCGTGCGTAAAATTGTATTTGGTACGATGCCCTTTTTGCTGAGTGATACGGTTGGCTTTATTCGGAAACTGCCGCATCATCTTGTGGAGAGTTTTAAATCAACACTCGATGAAGTGCATGAAGCTGACATTCTGCTGCATGTCGTAGATATCGCTCATCCACAATATGAAGATCACATCATTGCTGTCAACCAAACCTTACTGGAGATCAAGGTGGAACAAAAGCAGACCATCATGGTGCTCAATAAAATAGATCAGTACCGTAAGTTGCATTATGATGATTTTCTGGAAGATGCTGTCAAAGTGCAGATTGAAGAAGAGATTCAGGACCGGCTGAGGAATGAATATAATGTTGAAACGGTAATGGTGTCAGCAGCTACAGGAGAAAACATCGATCGTCTCCGCGAGATGTTGACGACCGCTATCAATGATGCCTATGCTGTCCGGTATCCCTATCGACCAAAAGAGTGGTAAACAAAAATAGTATGAATCAAACTTATACACCTGATGGCGTATTGTTACAGAAATACGCGGATCTCCTGTTGCATTATTGTCTGCAGATCAAAGAAGGACAACGGTTGTTTGTGTCGAGTACCTTCTTGGCCGAACCCTTGCTGCTTGAGATTCATCGTGAAGCCACTAAGTCAGGAGTGGCTGTAGAATATGATCTCGGTTTCAGGGACAAAACATTTGTGTATTGGCTTGAAGCTAAAGGGCCGGTGCTAGACATGGAATCCGCGTTCCATCTCTATGCGATGGAGCACTTTGATGCATATCTGGCTATACGTGCCCCTTATGATCTGCACGAAGATCTGCCTGCTACACCCGAACAAAAAAAACGAAGAGCGGCCGCTGGTGCTAAGGCCAATCAATATTATTTTTCAAGGACAGCAGATAAAAGTTTAGTGCGTAGTCTGTGTCAATATCCGACGGAGGCCTCAGCGGCTGCAGCGGGAATGACCCTCGAAGAATATGCACAATTTGTATTTTCAGCTTGTCGTCTTGATGAAGATGATCCTGTGGCTGCATGGCTTGAAGTCAGGAAGACACAACAGGGTTATGTCGACTTTTTGAATACATGTGATCAGATCACGTATAAAAACGAAAAAACCGATATCCGTTTTTCGGTCAAAGACAGAATATGGATCAATAGCGATGGACGTGCTAACATGCCCTCCGGTGAAGTCTTTACCGGGCCGATAGAGGATAGTGTGGAGGGGGTAGCTCATTTTGATTTTCCTTCTGTGTACAGTGGTCATGACGTCCGTGGTATAACACTTACTGTTGAGAAGGGTCAGGTTGTCAAATGGGAAGCAGAGGAAGGTCAGCAGGTGCTTGACCAGGTATTTGCGATTGAGGGCTCTCGTTATTTCGGCGAAGTAGCGATTGGTACTAATTACCGGATACAACGTGCAACACGAAATATTCTCTTTGATGAAAAGATTGGGGGCAGCATACATATGGCAGTAGGTCAATCCTATCTGCAGACAGGAGGAAAAAACCAATCTACTGTTCATTGGGATATGATCTCCAACATGAAAAATGGAGGAGAGATCTATGCGGATGGGAAATTGATCTACAGGGATGGAAGGTTCATTGAATAGCGAATACCAAATTTTGAAAATCAAAGTATTAAGGCATTGTAGCCATAAGCCAATAAATCGCTTTTAATTGCGGGTTTTTTTATGATAAGCTATCCCTATAGCCAGGCTTTTGGTCCCCAGTTGTTTTCTGATGGCTCCGAAAAGAGATTACTATTTGGTTGTAACCTCCATTTGATAAATTTTATAAATATTAAGGTGTTGTTGAGTATATAAACACCTGCTGCAGATTATTTTTATACCTGTCAGGCTTTTGTGTACAGCGTATACATGTAATTAAGATCATTGATATAGATGATGAATATCATAACCTTCCATATGGAGTGCGTCTACATTTGTTAGTGAATAGTTTTAGTTATTTATTAACAATTAAATTATAAATCAATGAACTTGCACCTTAATCAAATGAAAGTGGTCTTGTTTATCATGCTATTTGCTGGTATGGCATCTCTTTATTTCGCGAGTTGTACCAATGATGATACTGTAATCAATCCACCTACCGTCAGTGGCCAGAATCTGGAATCTATTCTTGTCACGACACCTCCAGTGATCGATGGAACTATTGATGCTATGTGGGCGGATGCGCCTAAGCTAGAATTCAGCACCGCTGTTCCGGAAGTTACCGGTGATATTTTTAGGGGGTATACAGGAAATATTATCCCATCTGTAACCTTGCGCTCTGCGTATGATGAATCCAATATTTATTTCCTTGCCGAATGGGCAGATCCAACACAGTCACTAGCCCGTCAGCCATGGTATTTCAACCCTTCCTCAAAGCTTTGGGTACAGGAAAAGGGTACGTATGATTTTGATGCTGCAACAAATGGTGGAAGCACCAGGCCTGCATTCTATGAGGATAAAATGGCTATGCTTTGGAATATTAACAACTCCGTTAGTGGCTGGAACAGTGGAACATGCTATAAGTCATGCCATACGGGATTGCCAGCAGCTGATGGATCAAGCCGTCACTATACCAATTATCCTACTGAGAAAATTGACATGTGGCATTGGAAGTCAGTACGGGGTGGTGTCAACGCAGGATACCAGGTTCATGACCAGTTTCAAGATAATACCTATCCGAATGGGAGAAAAGGGGATGTTGGTGGTACTGATGTGTATTATGCCAATACACAAAAACTCAACAATGGAACAGCAGACATCAATGTGCCCAAGTATGTTATTCCTAATCCTGGGGCAAATTATTACTGGATCCTTGAATCTCAATTTGTAGCCGGTGGTGTTGCAAAATTAGTTACAGCCGTTGATGCCAATGGTGTGCTTACCCTGAGTGATGGGACAACAATTGATCCTAACACGGATACCGAATTTCAGAGAAAGGGTGCTGGATTAGGTACAAAGGCAGTTGCCGGGGTCGTTCTTAAAGACGGAGGATATGGTGGCTCACAAGGCGATATTAGCTGCAGGTCCAGCTATACCGGCACTGGATGGGTACTCGAAATCTCCAGGGCGTTAACAACGGCGGATAATACCTATGATATTGATTTTGCTTCCCTCAGCGATCAGTATTTTGGTTTTGCTATATTTGAAAATGCACAGATAGCACATTCCATCAAGTCTAACCTGCTCTTAAAATTCAAGAAGTAAATACATCGTCAGCTCTGTCACAGGCAGAGCTGACAATCTGTTTTGAAGAATCTGTATTTACTAATCTCTTAATTATGTATGTGATGAAAAAATCACGATTTCAAATGCTCACGGTCATGCTCGCGTTTACCCTCTTTGCAGGTTGGGGATGTTACAACGATGCTGTAATCTATCCGGCTGGGGACTTTACGGGAGAAGTGAGTTTTACCGGTGATGTCATTCCCATTTTCAATGCGGACTGCAACACTTCCGGGTGCCATAACCCAGGAGGCATTAAACCGGATCTATCCCCGGCCAATGCATATATTTCCTTAACCACTGTTGGTTACATTAACACGGGGGCGCCGGAGGAAAGTGAGTTATACCGCTGGATGAAAGGGCTTGAGGCAGTACCTATGCCCCCCTCAGGTTCAGATGCGCTTAATACATCTATCGTGCTTGCCTGGATACAACAAGGGGCACTTGAAAACTAATAACCAAGATAAATATGTATATCATGAAAATTAATATAAAATCACTTCACTATTTGCTTGCTGTTGTTCTGATGTGTGCTGGAATTCTCGTTCCTGCCATCGCACAAGATGATATGGTAAGTGATACGATAGGCGGTAAAGATTTACGGCCTGTAAAAAACACGTTTCTGGGAAACTGGCTGATTGACAACCAGACGGTCATGGTTCCTGTCAAAGGATCCTTTGACTTTGCTATACAACACCGGTTTGGAACTGTTGAGAATAGATATGAGGATTTCTGGGGTCTGTATGCCCCATCCAATATTCGTTTGGGTTTTGGTTATACCCCGGTCGAGAAACTGATGGTCGGATTTGGTTTTACCAAATATCATAATACCTGGGATTTTGATGTTAAATATGCTTTGGTAAAGCAAGCGCGTGAAGGTGGATGGCCCATCAGTCTGACGTATTATGGCAACGTGGCAATTGATACACGTAAGGCGGAAAATTTTGCCAATAGTTCTGACCGATACTCCTATTTCAATCAGTTGATCATCGCCAGAAAAGTCACTGAGGATTTCTCTGTGCAGGTATCCCCAAGCCTCTCACATTTTAACGCCGTAGAAGGCTACTATGATGAGAACGATGAAATACAGGGAACTATGGAGAACAATCATTTTGCTATTGCAGTGGCTGGTCGGTATAAAGTAAGCAATACTATATCCATTATTGCTAACTATGATCAACCAATTACACAACATTACACCAACAATCCAAATCCTAATATTTCTTTCGGTTTGGAATTGGGCACGAGTTCTCACACCTTCCAGATCTTTGCAGGAAATTATTACAATATAGTGCCACAGGCAAATAATATGTTCAATTCAAATAATTATGAGGATGGGGAATTCCTTATTGGATTTAATATTACACGTATTTGGAATTAAGCGTGTGGTAAGCAGGATGTAAAGAGCAAATTCAGTTTGCCAAGCATGCGCAAACGACTGAACATCCGGAAGCTTATATATCAAGATTTTGTATCAAGGAGGCAGTTTTATCATAAGCTGCCTCCTTTTCGTTTAAGCAGCCTGGAATTGTATTGTTATCATCAGGTACCAGATGCTAAAAAAGTGGTCGGATAGCCTGTAATGTAGTTGGAAATTGTATTTTTCCCGGATCGTTCGTTACTGGCAAGGAGTTTGCTTACGACTGGACATAACATCAAATCATATGACAAACCAGACCGCAGCAAAAGAGGTCAATATTGACCTCGAGATAGCCCAGGCTGCAACACCCAGGCATATAAAAGAAATCGCATCGAAACTCGGTATTCCTGACCACGACTTGGAATACTATGGTAAATACAAATCCAAGCTGCCCCTATCCCTGATTGATGAGGATGCCATCGCTAAAAGCAATCTGATCCTGGTGACGGCCATCAGCCCTACCCCTGCGGGCGAAGGAAAGACAACTGTTTCCATCGGACTCTGTGACGGACTCAATAAGATCGGTAAAAAAGCTGCCGTAGCCCTGCGTGAACCATCTCTGGGCCCAGTATTTGGTATCAAAGGAGGAGCTGCAGGTGGTGGGTATTCCCAGGTCATTCCGATGGTGGATATCAACCTGCACTTTACCGGCGACTTTTCTGCGATAGAAAAGGCAAATAATCTTCTATCTGCATTGATTGATAACAGACTACAATACAAAACCAAGGAACTGGATATAGATCCGCGCACTATCGTCTGGAAGCGAGTGATGGATATGAATGACAGGGCATTGCGTCATATAATCATTGGCATCGGCGGTTCTGCTAATGGGATCATGAGGGAAGATGGCTTCAATATCACCGCCGCATCAGAGGTGATGGCCATCATTTGTCTCTCCAAAAATTTTGAAGATTTAAAAAATAGATTGGGAAGTATTTTTATCGGGTACACTTATGATAAAAGACCAGTCTACGCCCGCGAACTGAAAGCCCAGGGTCCAATGGCGATGTTGCTAAAAGATGCTATCAAGCCTAATCTCGTACAAACACTTGAAGGTAATCCTGCTTTTATCCACGGAGGCCCGTTTGCCAATATAGCGCAGGGTACCAACTCCATCATCGCAACGAAGACCGCCATGTCCCTTTCCGATTACGTTGTCACAGAAGCGGGATTTGGTGCCGATCTCGGAGCGGAAAAATTCCTTGATTTGAAATGCACTGTGGCAGGTCTCAAGCCTAAAGCTATTGTATTGGTAGCGACGATCCGTGCACTACGTCATCATGGCGGTGCTAAAAAAGAAGAGTACAATACACCGGATCTGACGAGGGTTAAAAAGGGATTTGAGAATCTTGAAAAGCATATTGAAAATTGCAAAAAATTTGGCATCAACCCCTTAGTGGCTATCAATAGTTTTATTTCGGATAGCGATGAGGAGGTCGCGTATGTGCAAGAAAGATGCAAGTCGCTTGGCGCATTGGCAGTTCCGTCCAAAGGTTGGGCGCATGGTGGTGAGGGTACTAAAGAACTTGCCCAGGCTGTTGTAGACATGATAGATTCCGGTGTCAATCATTACCATCCGTTGTATGACTGGAATATGACCATTGAAGAAAAAATTAATAAGGTAGCAACCGAAATATATGGTGCTTCCGAAGTAGAATATTCTTCCAAGGCAAAATCTCAGTTAAGAGAATATGCAAAGTTGGGCTTTGATAAATTTCCTATCTGTGTTGCAAAAACACAAAAGTCCTTTTCCGATGATGAAAAGAAAATCGGCAGGCCAACTAATTTTAATGTGACCGTCAGAGAGTTTGAAGTAGCTGCAGGTGCCGGCTTCG
>JBBRDL010000099.1:0-14504 GCA_038203965.1 Chitinophagales bacterium
ATCACTTAACGCAGCCAGATCCGTGTTATGTGTCACGATGACCAGGCTCTTGCCCATCTCAGTAGTGATACTTCTCAATAGTTGATGCACCTGGATAGATGTTTCAGTATCGAGATTGCCTGAAGGTTCGTCGGCCAGAATGATATCTGGTTCGTTCATAAGGGCTCTTCCTATAGCTACACGCTGCTGTTCACCGCCTGACAATTGGTTTGGTTTATGGTCGCTCCGGGCAGAAAGCTGGAGGTAGCCTAACAGATCATTTGCACGTTTAAATGCTTCTTTTTTCTTCATCCCTGTAATCAAGGCAGGCATGGCTATATTTTCCAATGCGGTAAACTCCGGCAGAAGATGGTGAAACTGAAACACAAACCCCAGGTGTTTACTCCGCATGGAAGCTAAGGCTTTACTTTTCAGGCCGTTGACAGGTACACCACAAATAGCCACACTTCCAGAATCTGGTGTATCTAGCGTACCCAGGATATGTAGCAGGGTGCTTTTTCCTGACCCGGATTTTCCGACAATCGCTACCATTTTGCCCCGCTCAATGTTAATACTTACACCCTTCAATACATCCAGTGTACCGAAACACCTGTGTAATCCTTCGGCCTCAATGGCCCATTTATTTGATCCTGATTCAAGCATATTGCTACAAATTTGCGAAATAAGTATCATTCAGCTAGAATGGTGTCTTGCGACTAAATAGCCCCTTTTAAATAGTTACCTCCTGAAAATGACTATTTTTGTCCCCCCGCCTGTTAGTGATTATGAAGATTCTGTTCCTGTGTAAGAAATTTCCTTATCCGCTTAAAGATGGTGAATCTATAGCGGTAAGCAATCTGTGCAAGGAATTAAAGGTTCTTGGATGTGAACTTCACTTGTTGAGTATGAATACAAGTAAACACTACAGCGATCTTTCAGCTCTTCCTGATGATTATAATTACTTCACTTCAATTCATTCAGTAGATCTGGATAACACGATCAAGCCATGGAAAGCAATGGCTAGCATGGTTTCAGGGGAATCTTATCACGTAAGCCGTTTTAGGTCAAGTGCCTTCAGTGTTAAATTGATTGAAATCCTCCAGAAGGAGACCTTTGATATTATTCAATTGGAGACCCTTTATCTGGCCCCATATGTCGACACGATAAGAGCACATTCTGATGCCAGGATCGTCATGAGAGCGCATAATGTTGAACACGAGATATGGGAGCGGATAACAAAAAATACAGGCTCCACTTTGCGTAAGTTCTACCTGGCCTATCTTACCAGAAAATTGAAAGCGTATGAAATAGCTCAGTTTCCGGCCTATGATTACCTCGTCACGCTGACAGAAAGGGATCTTAATCAATTTTTAGAAAAAGGCTATACGAATGGTGCATCAGCTGCGCCGATCGGATTTGATATGCATAGCTATCCTTATCAGGCTCCTGTTTACGGACCTGAAATGTCTATTTGTTTTATAGGTTCACTCGATTGGTTGCCAAACAAGGAAGGACTTGAATGGTTTCTTGCCCATTGCTGGCCTGAAATTCATGCACGGTGGCCAAAAATATCGTTGCATATTGCCGGCCGAAATACCCCGCTTTCCTTGTTGCAATTGAAATTGCCAAATGTTGCTATACACGGTGAAGTGGCAAATGCAGCAGCCTTTATTAACCAGCATGCAGTCATGATCGTACCGCTCTTTTCCGGAAGCGGAATGCGCGTCAAAGTGATAGAAGGCATGATGATGGGCAAAGTCATTATCACCACTGCGGTCGGAAAAGAAGGAATCGAAGGAGAGGATCATAAACACTTCCTGGTGGCAGATGATGCCGGCCAGTTCATCAAGTCGGTTGCGTTTTGTGTCGATCATCCTGATCGAGCTAAATCCATAGGTTTTGAGGCCAATAAAAATGCAGAACATCAGTTTGACAGCGGGCATGCAGCACAGAAAATATACGAGATTTATCAGCGCTTACTCGGATATAAAAAGAATCCTCCGGAGAAATTCCCGATTTCAACTTTGACTTCCTAAAACACTCACCGAAACGTGCGGATCGTATTTGTTACATCACGTTTTCCTTACCCGGTTGAGAAGGGAGACAAACTGAGGGCATTTCACCAGATCAGGCTATTAAGCCGACATCATGAAATCCATCTGGTAGCTGTATCGCATCATGCTATTGCACCTGAACACTTGGAAGCTATGGCTCCGTATTGTAAAACGATTAAGATTTTTCTTATTCGTAAATGGCTACTTCCTTTTCAACTTTTCGCAGGTTGGCTGGAAGGGCTTCCATTGCAGGTGAGTTATTTTCTGGATCGTACTATAAAAAGGCAGGTACAATATCACATCATACATCTGGAACCAGATCATGTCATTTGCCAGTTGATCCGGGCATCCACTTATGTCAGGGCGCTACCATTTCCCAAAACACTAGACTATATGGATGTGTTTTCAGAGGGCATGCTTCAATTGGCAAGAAAATTTCACTCATTTGGTTTTTTGTTCCGTTGGGAAGCGAAGCGACTTGCTGCATATGAGCGTACGATCTATAAAGATTTCGACAAGCATACCATTATTTCACTGCAGGACAGGGATAGATTAAAGTTGGCTTCACATGACCAGATCAGTGTCATTCCTAATGGGGTTGATGTGGATTTCCAGCCTTTCAATGATGGCAGGGTGCCTGCATACGATTTGGTCTTTGTAGGCAATCTAGGGTATGGTCCTAATACGGCTGCTGCAACATTTTTGGTAAAGAAGTTATTACCTGAATTAAGCCGACGCGGGCTCAAGGTTAGTTTATTGCTGGCTGGAGCCAGACCAGGCAGGAGGATAGGGCAATTGAAAAGCCATGATGGAGTTACGGTCCGGGGCTGGGTGGAAGACATACGCGATGCATATGCAGATGGGCGTATCTTTGTTGCCCCGATGTTTTCAGGCCTGGGATTGCAGAATAAAATTCTGGAGGCGATGGCGATGGGACTCCCTTGTGTGACCAGCTCAATGGTGAATAACGCAATCGGAGCTGAATTGAATACAGAGATACTTGTGGCTGATACATTGGAAGGACTGGCCGATCACGTGGAGCGGCTATTAAGTGATGAGAAGGAATATCACAGGATTTCGATAGCTGCCAGAAGTTTTGTGCTATCAAAATATCAATGGGAAGACCAGGTACAAAAACTGGAAGCCTTTATTTTAGCAAAAAATGTATACCAGGAGACATGATTTATAGAGCAACAGACGTGATGGAAATGACTTCACAATTAGATACGATTGCTTCCGCGATTGAAGATATACGGATAGGCAAAGTAGTCATCGTAGTCGATGATGAGGACCGTGAAAATGAAGGTGATTTTATCTGTGCTGCACAATGTGTGACACCTGAAATAATCAATTTTATGGCCACCCATGGCCGAGGGCTGATTTGTTCACCACTCGATGAAAAAAGAGTGGAGGAGTTAAAACTCCAGATGATGGTCAATGATAACACGGCCTTACACGAAACAGCTTTTACGGTCTCGATTGACCTTATTGGCCATGGTTGTTCAACGGGCATTTCTGCACAGGATCGTGCTACCGGTATCCGAGCACTGGTGGATCCATCCATTAAAGCAGAAGATTATGCAAGGCCAGGTCATATCTTCCCATTAAAAGCCAAAACAGGTGGCGTGCTTCGTAGGAGCGGACACACAGAGGCAGCCATTGACTTATCCCGAATGGCTGGATTTTATCCGGCCGGTGTACTTGTTGAAATTCTTAATCAAGATGGCACGATGGCCAGGCTTCCACAACTGATGGAAATTGCCAGGAAACATGATTTAAAGATCATTTCGATCCAGGATCTCATAGCCTACAGGATGGAGGATGAGCGTTTAGTAGAGCGGTTACCTTCCTATCAAATAGCATCAAGGTTTGGCGATTGGGAAGTGATTCCATTCCGACAAATGATTACGGATGATATCCATCTGGCCCTGATCAAAGGCAATCCAGATCAGCAAGCATCTACCTTGGTTCGTGTCCATAGCATGTCCCGAACAGGTGATTTGTTGGGCTTAATTTTTGGTCATACAGGCACAGAGATAGATCATGCTTTGTCAATGATCTCAGATGAAGGAAATGGTGTTTTTCTGCTGATGCGCCATGGCGAATTATCAGATAATGTATTGGAGGTTTTAAAATCCTTCTCCAGCTTGGATGGCTCGGTTACATCAGAACAAAGAGATATTGGCGTAGGTGCTCAGATACTCAGGGAGCTAGGTGTGACTAAAATGAAACTAATGTCCAACAACCCAGTGACACGAGTAGGACTTATTGGTTTTGGGCTAGAGATAGTAGAAAATGTAAAGTTGTGAGATGACTCGTGATGGCTCTTCAATAAAATTATCCCCGTCCCCCAGTGCAAAGCGAAAAGTGGCTTGCCGTGGTTGGAGTTTGCTCCAAATACCATATGAATACCAAACGAAATTCTAATTGGGATCTCAATAGATATCTCTATTAGAATCCTCACAATGGGAGATGAATCAATTCGACTCCGTTCTAAAATGAATTGTAGGAAATTTCTACTTCAGCACGATCTGAAAACTATCAACTATCAACTATCAAAAAGTAGGACACATCGACTCATTATTGTCATACAATCCGGTATAACTGATAGACAGTTCAAAAGCACCCCTTCCTGGAGATTGTGAGCCAAGGGATGTCGTGGTAATGTCATGGCTGAGGCCAATCAACAATCCTTCCAGTTCATAAGCAGCCATAAGATAAACTGCTGAAGGTTTCATGCCAGCAGAAGCAGTTTGATTTAGACGTACACCGCCTCCTAAATGAAAAGCTTGATTGTCATAATTGTTGATATCAAATTTCACAAGTGCGGCTGCTGCAAGCATTTTATGAGGACCTTCACTTTGCCACAAAATCCGCGGAAGCAACGATATATATTCATTAGAGGCAAGTTCCATCGATAGGAAAGCAGTGAATTTACGGTCCAGCTTTGTGTCGGGATATTCTATCTCCTGGTCAATGGAATGATTGTAAAAGGAAATCGAACTACCTGGGATATGATCTACGGATAAGCCAAAACTCAGACTGGAATAATCAGACAGTGCGGACATGTACATCACCCCAAGACCAAGATCCATGTAAGCAAAATTGTTGGAAGGCAGTATTTCAGCGGTACCCAGAGAGTATTGATCAAGTCCGTTAAACTGATCATTAAAATAAATCTCTTCGTAGTTAACATTGCGCTGGGCCACACCAAAGTTTAAACCTGCAGAGAGGTATTTTTTTTTGTCGGCATTTAGTGCTTTGTGATAGCTTCCATAAAGTGAAAGTATATTCTGATTGACATTATAAATGGCGGTCCTGTCAGCAATCAATGAAAACCCTGCCCCGAAATAATCATCATTTTGATCATTGGGAATAATCTTGAAGTCGCCATAGATACCCATGGTGGTGAATGGGCTTTCGATGATACTCCTCCATTGATCTCTGTAAGCCATGGTCACGCGGTAGCGTCCATCAATAGCCCCGGATAAAGCAGGATTTAAATCTACCGGATGCGCAAATGCCTGGGTAAATAATTTGTCCTGGGCAAAGCCATCAAGAGAAGACGATACCATCAATACAGAGAATAGGCACAAAAGGAAAAAATGCTTCATGGTTCAGATCATTTGCAGGATATCATACTTAGTGAGTATGTGGATATTCCCTGCCTTGTCTTTTGCCATAACAGCAGGAATTTTTTTGGTGATGTACGTATTGAGTTTGCTGATCGGAAGATCTTCATCCACCATGGGCAAAGGGGCATCCATAATCTCAGAGACAGGTTTTTCGGCATGGCTGAGTGGATTTTCGAGAATATAGGTGAGCACGGCATTTTCGGACAAGGATCCCACGATTTCGGTTTCTTTCATAACGGGCATTTGCGAAATATCGTATTCCTTCATAAGTTGCAATGCCTGTCTGACCTTATCCCCTGCATCAACAGTAATTAGCTTTTGGTTTGCATGTGCTTTAATAAGATCCCTGACCATCAATTCTTTATCAAGGAATCCCCTTTCGCGCATCCAGTCATCATTGTAGATTTTACCCACATAACGGCTGCCATGATCGTGAAAAATAACCACGACTACATCGCTCTCCTTGAGATGATCTTTCATCTGCAGGAGTCCAGCAAGGGCACTCCCTGCAGAATATCCCAGCAATAACCCTTCTTCCCGGGCTAGTCGACGGGCGGCCAGAGCAGCATCTCCATCTGCGACTTTTTCGAAATGGTCGATCAGTTTAAAATCTACGTTGGCCGGCAGGATATCTTCTCCGATACCTTCCGTGATATATGGGTAGATTTCTTTTTCATCAAAGACGCCGGTTTCATGATATTTTTTAAACACACTGCCATAAGTATCGATACCCCATATTTTGATATCCGGGTTCTTTTCTTTTAGAAATTTAGCTGTACCGCTGACGGTACCTCCTGTACCTACACCAACGACCAGATGCGTTATTTTACCGTCTGTCTGATCCCAGATTTCAGGGCCGGTGGTCAGGTAGTGGGCCTTTGTATTGGAGAGGTTGTCATATTGATTTGCCCAATAAGAATTTGGGATTTGTTTGCTTAATCGTTCAGCCACTGAATAGTAGGACCGGGGGTCAGCAGGTTCGACATTGGTTGGACAAACGATTACTTCAGATCCAAGTGCTTTGAGCATATCGATTTTTTCCTTACTCTGTTTGTCACTTGTAGTGAAAATGGTTTTATACCCACGGACAGCAGCCACCAATGCGATTCCCATCCCTGTATTTCCGGACGTGCATTCTATTATGGTTCCCCCTTGTTTGAGAAAACCATTTGCCTCAGCATCATTTATCATCTGGACAGCCATTCTGTCTTTAATTGAATGGCCAGGATTAAAGGTTTCAACCTTGGCTAATACTTGGGCCTTAATCCCTTCGACAACTTTGTGGAGCCGGATCATAGGTGTGTTCCCTATCGTTTCCAGTACGTTATTACAGATTTTCATTGGGGGCAAAGATGCGAAAAATAGGCCTTACTCCACAAAACGCCACTTGGCGAAGAACTGTTGGTCGAGTATCCCCAGGGCTCTTGCGACAGAAGGGGACACGACCAGCCCTACCTGACTTTGATATAATCCCGGAGGTATATTTCCTGCTACTTTTGCAGTCAACGTTCTGTGCAGCATAGGATTAGTGATCTCCATATAGGAACCCACCTTAGCGGTAGGGTGCAGTACGTAATAATGAGATTGCATATTTCCGGGTTTCCAGACCGCCAATCCTTTTTGTTCGCGGATGATTTTTCCTTCCGTTTTGTATTCTGTTGTGAAATCAGTTACAATATACAAGGATGAGCCCTCAGACAAACTACCGGAAGCGCCTGCCGGACTATGTGTATTGTTTTCAGGTGCATACCATCCTAAATGAATCACCTGGCCAATAGACAAGCCATCTGCTACCCTTGGATTGAGGCCAATGATCGTTTCAGGGGAAGTGCCGAGATATACCTTTGATATTCTATAGAGTGTTTCCTTTGGTTGAATCCTGTAAAAAATAGGAATACTGTCTTTGGAGGCTTGAGGTGGGGCAAACGAAATGGCCTTGGCATAGATTGGAATATTGACCGGATAGCCCAGCGGGAGAGCACCCGGGTTGAGATCAGGATTTGCTTCAAGGATTGAATCTATACGGATGTTATACTTTCTTGAAAGGCCATAAAGCGTCATACCTGATTCGATCGTTTCAATAATCACGAGGCCAATCGGGTCGATATAGTGAATAAATTTTTGACTTGCTTCGTTGACCGAAGGTGACTGGGCGTGGATGGAAAAGGAAAGGCCAATACAAAAAAGCAGGAGTAAGGAAAGACGCATGTTTTAAGTGGTTTACAGGACAAAGGTATTACATATTAAATAAATTTGTAATATTTAATTAAAAAGCAGACTTTTACCGCACAACTAGACGAATTACTATGAGTTCATATTGTACGATGGCGATAATTCCTGCTCGGTATGGATCCCAGCGATTGCCCGGCAAGCCCTTGTTGATGATCAAAGGCAAAAGCCTGATCCAACGCGTCTGTGAACGAGTGGCCCAGGCAAAGGTGATAGATCACTTTTGTGTGGCTACCGATGATATCCTGATCTACAATCACGTTAAAAAACTCGGTTATGATGTTGTCATGACCCGATATGAGCAGCCGTCAGGTACATTTCGATGTGCCGAAGTCCTGAGCCAGTTCCCGATGGTCACGCATGTAGTTAATGTGCAGGGAGATGAACCGTTGATCGACCCGCTGATGATTGATCATCTGGCCAGAAACATCATTGAGCAATCAGGATTAAAGATTGCCACCCTGATCAATCAGATCTTAAATACCACTGATCTGATCAATCCAAATGTCGTTAAGGTGGTGGTCAATAAGGCAGGTGAGGCCATGTACTTTAGTCGTCAGGCTATTCCCTTTATCCGCGATTTTCCTATTGAGCAATGGTTATATCATGGTTCGTTTTACAAGCATATAGGCATGTACGCATATACATCACAGGCCTTATTAGCCATTGAAAAACTTAGTCTTCATCCTTATGAAGCAATGGAAAAGCTGGAACAACTTACGTGGTTAGCTAATGGGCTCACGATACAGTGTTTGGAAAGCAATATGGATTCCAAAGGGATTGATACGGAGGAAGATCTTAAGGCAGTGACCTCCATGATAGCCGAAATGGAAGATTAATTTTTTACAAACCAAGAAATGCGCCATCAAAAGCAAAAGGGAGTAGATCCAATACATCATTGATTTCATAGACCTCACCTCCGCTGGCGATTGTTAATAATAATCTGATCGGTTTTTCCTGAAAACGTCTGTATTCACTGAGCACCTGCCGGCAAGAACCGCATGGACTTGCTGGTGTCTTTTGACCAGGATTGTCCACTGATATGGCAATGGTATCAATGGCTTTTCGGCCATGAAAGTGGACCATATTATATAAGGCGACGCGCTCCGCACACTGGCCAATAGGAAAGGCACCATTTTCCTGGTTTGAGCCAACGATCGTTTGTTGATCCGTAGTTCTGATGGCCACTCCAACCTTAAAATTTGAATAAGGAGCATAAGCCAAACTACATGTTTTTGTAGCTGTTTCAATTAATGACTGGTCGGCCGACGAAACGTGTGTCTTATCGGGATGAACCTTATATGAAAAATGGTATTGCTGCAAACTCATAAGTTATCAAGGTAAGAACTTCTTCCAAACGTAAAGGGCCTTTGTTTCTGTTTTCGAAAACAATGTTATTCATTTCTGCATCAAACAAGATAGAAGGTCTCATAAGGCTGTATTTAGAAGGTTAGCATTACTATAATGATGCAATGCGAATAGTGATTTCACAAAGCGTTGGAAGTTTTTTTTTCGTATGCTGGCTTCTCCTTCACCCAAGGGGTATTCAACTTTTACTAAACTAGAAACTCATTTAATGCACATTTTAAAAATTTGTTACTGTTTCTCTCAGCTTTTGATCATCTTTCGCTGACCTTATGGGTTTGACCAATCGAATACAAAGACTTTTAGGTGATCCTGTCCGACTGGTTCAGTTGTTTGTATTATGCAGACATACGGGTGTCATACTTTCATCCATTGTCATAGCACGTTCGCTGCCTCTGGAAGAAGTTGGCATCTTCGAAATGCTCATGTTATGTGGTTATCTGATGACTTTTTTCTGGTCCGACGCTTTGTTGAAAGGCTATCTGGCTCATCAAGAAGAGAAAGTATGTAAAACATCCGCATCAGGATTTTTATGGCTCTACCTTGTTGCCGGTTTGATGGCCATGAGCATGCTGGTGATTGGTCAGAAAATCTTTCTTCCCATGTTAGTCGGAAGATCCTCCCTTGAAGGACTTCAATTGTTTGCTCTTTACCAGGCATTGATCATTCCTGTCTGGATTGTCCCTTTCCTGGGTTTGCTGAAAGGACAGAATCCACTTTTATTGTCTTTGTACGTGTTGATAGGTCCATCTTTTTCCTGCTGGGCAGGTTTGATGAGTATGTCGGGAATCAGTGGTGTTATCATAGGTCTTTTGAGTTATGCTATTGTTGGATTTATTTGGGTTTTGACGCAGTCAAAATTTGTACATGATCTTCAGCTAAAAAAAATGTTTCTAAACATCTGGCCCGCAACCTGGCCTTTGATGTTATATGCTGTTTCGGCCGGGATTGCGCGGAGTTTTGATGCCTGGCTTGTCGCCCGCCATTTCGACGAGGCTTCTTTTGCCATATTCAGGTATGGGGCGAGAGAGTTTCCTATAGTCGTTGCTTTTTCAGCCGGGCTGAGTACCATCATGATTCCTAAGCTGAGGTCGGCTGAAGCCCTTGATGAGCTTAAGTTGCGGTCCATACGGCTGATGCATTTGTGTTTCCCCATAGTAGCCATGTTCATGCTTTTCAGTCCGGTCCTTTTTACCTTCGTTTTTGGACCAGCCTTCAAAGAGAGCGCGTTCATTTTTATGATTTACCTTTTGTTGACGCCGACGCAATTAGTATTTCCACAATCTGTCCTGACGGCTCGGGGGGACAGCAGGTTGCTTTGGTATATTTCGCTTGCTGAACTCGCCGTCAACATCGCGGCAAGTCTTATTTTACTTTCGTATTTTGGACTTGCAGGTATAGCTATGGGCACACTGGTTGCCTTTGCTTTCGAAAAAGTGGTTTTAATACTTGTTATCAAAAAACGCTACGACATTACAATGAAGCAAATAATTGACCCGAAGGTGTGGGCAAAATATACCGTCATGCTTGGAGTTGCTTTTATTATATCGAAATGGATATTTGGAATTTAAGCCGCGTTGCAGAGCGGTTGGAACATAGGGACATTGCCATAGACCGTGAGGCCATGAGCCTTGCCCGTTGGATATGGATGGAAATTCTTTTACTTGGTCCGCATACGGAAGTTGAATTGTCAGAGAAGCACCGCTATCAACTTGAACAGACCTTTGAAAGGCTTTTAAATGGCGAACCGGCACAATACATTGCAGGGCATGCCTGGTTTTATGGACTTAAATTTCAGGTCACTCATGATGTGCTTATTCCAAGGCCTGAAACCGAAGAACTTGTTGAATGGATCTTGTCGGATTGCAGAAAGATCAAAAAGGGAAAAATTCAAATTCTGGATATAGGTACCGGGAGTGGTTGCATTGCTATCCTTTTAAAAAAGCAGCTTGGTGATCGGGCCTCTGTCAAGGCTATTGATATTTCTGAGCTGGCCTTGAGTATAGCTGCTTTAAATAGCCGGTCTCATCAAGTTCAAATTGATTTTATTCAACACGATTTTTTAACGGAAGGCTTTGCCGGATTAGGTGCTTTTGATATCATAGTCAGTAATCCACCGTATGTGTCCAAAGTCATTGCAGGTCAGGAGATCGTTCACAGGCTAAAATATGAACCGGAAGCAGCCTTGTATCCGGTGGGGGATGATCCGGATATTTTTTATAAAAAAATTTGTGCAGAGGCTGGTACAGTTTTGCATCCGGGTGGTGCAGGTTATCTGGAACTAAATGAGTTTAGGGCTCAGGAAATTGAAGGCTATTTCAGGAAAGACCAATGGGGTAGTGTGGAGGTGCGCATAGATCTTCAGGGTATGCCAAGAATGTTAAAAGCAGTCAAACCTTTTGGCAGACCGGAAGCAGCGGAAAGTTGATTTCCTGTATCCTGAACCTCTATAGGAAGATAAATCATATTTTTTTTTGGAAAACGAATTTTCCAGGTCTTTTGCTAACAGGGCAAAACTCCCGATTAAGATGATTATCTGAAGTTATTTTCCTGGGGTTTAAACTCCAGAGGTGATCGAGGGAGAAGGGAATCAAGAAGAGTAATTCTTTTCAAAGGATAGAAGAGGTAACTATTTGTAAATAAATGGTTTACAAATAATTATAAAAGAAATATAAATTTCTCAAATTCGGTTGTTAGGACATAATCTCCTGCCAATTAACAAATTAACAATATATAATTTGTATATTGTGCCAGACTTTGAGAAACCAATTTGGCATAACATTTTTTTATTGGGCAAGTAATTATACAAATCAAAAATGCGAACTAGACTGCTTTTGCTATGCATCTGTGTAGGGTCTTATCTATACAGTGTAGCTCAACCCGCAAATGACAATTGTCTCGGTGCTGAGCCAATTTCCTCCCTCAATGGTAGTTGCAACACAGGGAATGACAATACGCTCTCTACGGAAGATATAGGACCAAGTTCCTGTACAGTCGGTTCAAATGAAAATGTCTGGTTTAGCTTCGTCGCCAATGGGGTTAGCGCCGAGGTCATCGTTACGACTGGTATTGGTACACCGGAAATTACAATAATCAGATTCCCCGGAGCACCATGTGATGGTGCGGCTGCTCAGGAAATTGAATGCGTGACTGGTGCTACATTGATAGTTGATAATGAATTAGTTGTAGGACAGACCTACTATGTGATGGTCGCTTTTACGAACAATGCGGACGGGATGTTTGATATCTGTATCGACAACCCGACTCCCGCCCCAAATGATGCTTGTAATACGGCCACCGTCATCAATAATCTTGATAATAACTGTCTTACCGCCAACAATAACTTTCCTTCAACTGATGCAGTGATTCCAGGTTGTTTTACCGGATCCACCTATAATGTCTGGTTTTCTTTTACCGCCGTCGGTGTAAGTCTTGATGTTCATATCCCTACCGGACCGGGTATAGGCCAGTTGGCCGTGGTTGATTTCGCCACAAACTGTAATGCCGCAGGAGCCGTCATTCTTGGATGTGCTACTGGGACTAATCATATCGTTCTTGACAATATACTGGTGATTGGTAGCCAGTATTTTGTAGTTGTGGGCTTTCAGAATAGCGATTTTAATGGCAATGGTATCGGCAATTTTGAATTGTGTATCGACAACCCGTTGCCTGCGCCTAACGATGACTGCGATATGGCTATAAATATCCCGCAGAATGTGTTGGATGATCCTACTACTTGCTTCAATTCCATTTCAGGAAATCCACTCAACAATGACTGGCCCTCGACTGACGTAGGACTTTTTGGTTGCTGGAACAGTGGGGATAGTTATAACATATGGTATTCTTTTGTTGCTCAGGGACCTGATGTGCAAATTACAGTGGATCCTTCTTTTCCCGATGATGCCCAGATAGCTCTTGTAGAGTTTACGGGTGCACCATGTCAAATTGCAGGTGCCGTATTACTTGGCTGCGCAAATGGTACAGTGCTCGACTACAATGATCAATTAAATATAGGTCAGACGTATTATATAGCTGTCGGTTTTGAAGATAATACCGTGGGCAGTTTTTGTATGAATGTTTTTAATCCTGAACCTCCGCCAAATGATGAGCCATGTGATGCGATTGCACTACCAACAAGCTCTAACTGTACAGATGGTACAACGATTTATGCAAATCCGGAAGGGTACTTTGTACCAAATGCCTGTCAGAGTGCTATCGCAAATACAGTGTGGTATACACTTACACTTGCCGATCCTGACAACGTAGGCTTTGAAATTGATTTTGATCTGGACAACGTACCCCCTGGTGGTACAGTTTCTTTGATTTTATGGGAGATAACTGATTGTAACCAACCAGGTAATATCGTCTTTTTTAATTGCGGTGCTCCTCCAACAGAGACTATTCTTTGGGGTCCCATTGATGAAACGGTTACGTACTATCTATCTGTTGCCACTTCCGAACCAAACCAATCTGATTTTCAAATATGTGTGGACGAAGTGCCACCATGTTTCATGAATGACCTATGCACAGAAGCAACACCCATCCTGAATGTTCTGTCTGATATGCCGTTTGTTTGTGAACCAGGCTGTAACCTTTTCGCTGATCCTGAACTTTTTAATAATCAATGTGAAATAGGCTCGTTCTCAACTGTTTGGTTTCAAGTGCAGACAGATGGTCAAGCGAGTTTGATGAATATTCAGGTTAATAGCCAGGATTTTTCTGCACCCACCATTACGCTTTTCCAACAGCTTACGGATTGTAATAATTTAGTTCAGATTCCACTCACCGGGAGTAATCTTCCATGCGTTGTTGGATCCAACAATGAAGCACAAGCTTTTGGTTCTGATGTCGGAGCAAATGCAATTTATTACATAGCCGTCAGTTCCTTTAATAGTGTAGGTGGAGATTTTGAAGTTTGTGTCAATACCATTTCTTCCGCTTCCAATTGTGTTACTTCCAGGGATATTGAAATTACCAGCAGATCATCCGGTGGACCGCTTGAAGGTCCTTTCCTACCCGGTGAAACGGTGGGTGTATGTATGAATGTTAATTCGTATACCGCTGCTATTAATGGTTGTCAATGGTTTCAAGGTTTGATTCCAGTATTTGGAAACGGTTGGGATCCTTCGTCATTTGATGGTGACGGTCAACCAAATAATGCAACTGTAAATGGTAATCCTATTGGGCAGGCAGGTAATGGTGTTTATAGCACAGCAACATGGGATTGGTTTACCGACGTTGA
>JBBRDL010000100.1:0-14464 GCA_038203965.1 Chitinophagales bacterium
TTCGGCCAGGAATATTTCGCGTGCAGCAGTGAGGATCAGCTCTTTAACTCCCTCTCTTTCTCTTTCTTTGCGTTCTGAAATGCCCATTTTATTACAGTATTAATTAAAATTACGCTGCAAATATATTGAACGGTGTTCAATATTGGTACACTGTAATTCTTTTTTTGAAAAAAAAAGAATCCCGCCAAATGCAAGGCATTTGCTGCGGGGGGTTATGAGGTTATGGGCTTATAGGCTTATGAGTTTATGTGTTGATTGTGAAAAAACCTCCAAGAACCCGGGGTTTCGTAAGCGTGCTGTTTCGCAGAAACAACCGACTGAAGAACACAGGGATCGTTTATTGGCGTAGCTGAAATAAACGAGGGCAAAACTTAGGTTACAGCTGAAATAAACGAAGGCAAATTTAGATTGATGGGCAATTTTTCCTGGAAAAAACCTGTTTACCTTGTATATTTGTCATACAAATTCAGACAATTGTCATACATCATGAGTCTTCCGAAAAAAGTACCGACCTCAAAGGGACATACCAAAGCAGCCCAGGCCAAACCTGTCCCTTACTCCACCATGCATCATTTCGACCAGTTGTTTATTTCCTTTTTGAATGAAGGAGAAACAGGATACCAAAAAGCAGAAAAGCAGCCGCTGATGGACATCCTGAATGACAACTTGAAGATGGTTGATCTGATCCGAAAGGGAATATCCTATGCTGTATTTGCAGCTATTCAAAAGGTGCTGCCGCTCACCGTTACGGACTGGGAAGAAATATTAAATCTCAACATGCGATCGGTCATGCGGTACAAGGCCCAGGGAAAATCCTTTAAGCCTATTCAATCCGAAAAGATTTTACAGATAGTGCATATCTATGCGTTGGGTTTGGAAGTTTTTGGCGATAAAAACAAATTAAACAATTGGTTAATCGCTTCCAGCTTCGCTCTCGGCAGCAGAAAGCCTGTTGATTTATTAAAAGATTCTTACGGCCAGCAATTGCTCATCAATGAGCTTACGCGCATTAGCTATGGAATTTTCGTCTGATGGAATTGTACCGGCTTACGCCAAACAAATATGGAAGAGTATTAAGCGGAAGAGGTGCAGCCTTGAGTGGCGCTCGTTGGAATAGTGCCGGCACCGAAATGATATATACCTCCTCAAGCAGGTCATTGGCAATGGCAGAAGTTCTTGTGCATCTGACATTAGTTGATATGCCGGTCAACTTTATGATGATGACCATAACGGTGCCGGACCATTTGCGCTATTTAGAGATATTATCAAAAGATCTTCCTGCTGGCTGGAATCAATTTCCTCCCTCAAAAACCACCCAGAAGATTGGAGATAAATTTATCAGCGGAAAAAAAAGCTGCCTGCTCAAAGTTCCTTCTGTGGTCACCAAAGGTGACTTCAACTACCTGATCAATCCCGCGCACCCTGACTTTGCGTCTATTGTCATCACCGGCTATGAACCTTTTCCTTTTGATAACAGACTTTTTGGGAGTTGATGTAGTGATAAGTTTATGGGCGGTTGCTGAGCTGCGCCGTACTGAGCGAAGCCGAAGTATCGCACATGGATGAGATGGGCGGGTCGAAGCATGATGTGTTGATAGGCTTATGGGCTTATATGCTTATGAGCTTATATTAGAAAAATGTAACCTGGTGCCAACAGACTACAAACTAGAAGAAATTTTAAGCCCTGAAGGGGCGTGATTGTAGGAAGGGGGTTCAGCCCCTTACGGGTGCATTTCACTTTTTCGCTTTTGGCGCTCATTGGATATCAAGTAATCTATGAAACATCTGATTTTCTAACTCTTACACATTGTTAAATATCACTTCGCCGACTAGGTGCGAAAAACTGAAATGCACCCCCCCTTACCGACTGCCTGTTGATGAATGCCATTTTTCCCCTAACTTTATCCTTATGCCCAATCAAGTTAAAAAGGCAATTCAAAAGATCGAGGAACTTCCGCAAGCCCAACAGGAAGAAATCGCAAAACTCATCCTGGAGGAACTCAGCTGAGACCAGACTTTTGAAGTAACTCAAGAGCAGCTCTCGTCGCTGTCACGGGAAGCCACTAAAGAATACACGTCTGGAAAAACCAGTTCTAAAGACTGGTAATGAAATCCGTTACCACCGCCCGATTCAGGCAGGCTCTGGAACGACTCCCAAAAAAACTCCAGCAAAAGGCCCGACATGCCTATCATCTTTGGCAAGAAAATCCTTAACACCCGGGTTTAAATTTTAAACAAATTCATTCTCTTGAGCCCATTTTTTCAGTTCGTATTGGAATGGGCTATCGGGCACTCGGTGTGCTGAATGATAAAACTATGATTTGGTTTTGGATAGGCTCTCATGAAGAATACAATGCTGTTATAAAAACGCTGTAAGCAATGCCGCTAAATCTCCACAATAACTCCATCATCCCGGGGTTTCGGAAACGTACCGTTTCGCAGAAACAACCGACTGAAGAACACAGGGATCGTTTATTGGCGCAGCCGGAATAAACGAGGGCAAAATGTGGAGGCTTATGGGATTATAGAGGCTTATAGGCTTATGGCTTATGGCTTATAAGTGTATGGGCGGTTGCTGAGCTGCGCCGTACTGAGCGAAGCCGAAGTATCGCACATGGATGAGATGGGCGGGTCGAAGCATGATATGTTTATATGCTGATACTGAAGGACAGTTGACTGCTGACAGTTGACGTTTTGGAACGCATAGTTCGGCATCTTCGACAAGCTCAGTGCGGCGCACCGCTCACCACGAGGATGTCGCAGATGCATTTTAAAAAAAAATCTCGCAAATTTGAACCTACTTCACTTCGGTTCACGCTCGTAGAAATAAAATTAATTAGTGTAATTAATTTTTTTCAATATTTCTGCGTTATCTGCGATCCTTACATTTGGCTTGGTTTTTTTAGAGCGCATAGTTCGATTTTTAAACGCATAGTTCGGCACCTTCGACAAGCTCAGTGCGGCGCAACGCTCACCACAAGGATGTCGCAGATACATTTTAAAAAAATGATTTCGCAAATTTGATCTTCCTGAGTGTTGACTATCGACTATTGACTATTTTTATCGCAGTTTCGGCCGCTAATTTTCGCCAATTTGATTTCTCCATTTATCCTGTCGACTACTGACTAAAAACTACAAACTGCTAACTACCAACAGTTGACTGTTGACTAAAACCCTCCATTCCTGAAATAACCTATAACCAAAATGACGGATCTCTCAAAATTGACCACTCCTCTTTCTCCGGACCTGCGTAAAGAAATGGAAACCCATGCCATCCTGAAGGAACTTCCCCGGGGCACAGAGATATTGAGAGAAGGTCAATATGTAAAAGTCATTCCGATCGTCCTCGAAGGACTCATCAACGTATTCAGCCGGCATGAAGAAAAGGAGTTGTTACTCTATTATATCAAACCACAAGAGAGCTGCATCATGTCATTCTCTGCCGGCTTGAAAAACGAACCCAGTAAAATATTCGCTATCACAGAAGAAGACACCACCGCTCTCCTGCTGCCAACAGATAAAGTGGCCCAATGGGTGCGCGAGTATCCTGAGGTCAACCAATTGTTCTTTCAGCAATACAACCTTCGCTATACCGACCTGCTGTCGACTATTCATCAACTTCTTTTTGACAGGATGGATAAGCGTCTGATGGATTACCTGATCAATAAAGCTGAACTGACCGGACGCAACCCGATCAAAATTAGTCATCGCCAGATAGCCGCCGAACTCGGTACCGCCAGGGAAGTAATCAGCCGCATCATGAAAAAGCTGGAAAACGAAGGAAAGATCCGCCAGGAAGCCAATATGATCGAAATCCGCTGATGGTGACCTAGGTCACAGCGCATGCCTTTTCAAAACCCTAACTTTACGTCTAGAATCATGAAGAATAATATCTTAAAACTCCTTGCCATCTGTCTGATATGCATCAGCCTGGTGACCGGGTTGGTGCTACTGATTCAATTTTTAACCCGTTAAATTCTGTTTATTATGAAAAAGAATATGAGTTCCGCTGACCGTATGATCCGCGTCATCCTGGCCGCTGTGATGGCTATTCTCTATTTTACCGGAACCGTAACAGGTACCATAGGCATCGTGATGCTCGTGCTGGCCGGCGTATTTGTCCTGACCAGCGTGATCAGTTTCTGTCCCTTGTATGCCATTTTTGGGATTAGTACCTGCAAGACATCGTAAAGGTCCTTCATGCCCCTGGCTTTCATATCACCTACATACCCCCTACCCCCTGAAAGGGTGACCAGATATAATCTTTCAAGTCCCCCTTTCAGGGGGTAGGGGTAAGCAGGAGCACGAGTGAAAAATCATAATCAGCTTCCCTTTCAGAGCGAAGTGCAACGAATACTTCGGCTCCGCTCACTACAAGGATGACGCAGCATTATTTAAAAAATAAATTACGCTAATTAGATCTAACTCCACGACAGTGACCCGCTGAAGGAGTAGGTTCAAATTCGCGCTCATCTTTTTTAAAATTCATCTGCTAAATCTGCGTTAAAAAATGGAAAGGCTGGATCGCAAATGGTAACTCTTCACTTTTCCCTTTTTTCGGTTGGTGAGCTTAGTCGAACCATCGTTTTTCACTTCTTTTATGCATTTTTCAACTCCGCAATCAACTTCTCCAGCGTCGCTTTCGCATCGCCGAATAGCATCCGGGTCCTTCTGTCATAGAACAACTCGTTTTCGATACCGGCATATCCTTTTGCCATCGAACGTTTCATGACAATGACATTCTTTGCGGTATTGGCCTTGATGATCGGCATACCATAGATCGGGGATGAAGGATCTGTCTCCGCAGCAGGATTGACGACATCGTTGGCGCCAATGACAATGAGCACATCTGTATTGGGCAGTTGAGGATTGATATCCTCCATTTCTTTCAGCTTATCATAGGGTACATCCGCTTCAGCCAAAAGTACATTCATGTGTCCTGGCATACGCCCTGCCACTGGATGGATCGCGAAACTAACTTCAACCCCTTTTGCTTCGAGTGCTTTTTCAAACTCATGACATGTATGTTGTGCCTGTGCCACCGCCAGTCCATAACCAGGTACGATGACCACGCGCTGCGCGTATGCACACATGATAGCAGCATCCGTCACGCTGATTTCACTTGTAGACAATCCATCCATCGACTTTCCACTAGGACCACTTGCACTAAAAGCACCACTGATCACATTCCATAAGCTCCGGTTCATCGCTTTGCACATGAGAATGGTCAGGATAGTACCCGCACTACCTACGAGTATACCACCTGTGAGCATGACCTGGTTGTCATACATGAATCCGCCAAAGGCTGCAGCAATACCGGTAAACGAATTCAACAAGGAAATCACCACCGGCATATCCGCTCCACCAATAGGTAACACAAACAGAATACCATACACCATCGAAGCTGCAAAAACTGCCCATATCAACCCATCACTCCAGCCACCACTGATTGAAAGAAATACTATCAACACCAGGATACCAAACACAATCGTGTTGTTGGTGACCTGTACTATTTTGCTTCCGTAATCTTTGATTTTCCCTTCGAGCTTTCCATAAGCAATCATACTACCTGCAAAAGAAACCGTACCAATCATCACACTAAGGAAGATGATAAAACGCTCACCGAATACCGTAGGATGATGTGTACCCATTTCCACCAGGCCGATCAATGCAGCACACGCACCTCCCATCCCATTAAATAAAGACACCATCTGCGGCATGGCCGTCATCTTTACTTTCATCGCTGCTATATAGCCGACAACAGTACCAATGGCAATAGCGCCAAATATAAATGGCAGATTACTAATACGTGTCACTTCCCCTGTCTCATGATTTACATTTTCATGAAACAGAATCGTTCCCGCTATCGCAATGGCCATGCCGAGGGCTGCATACAGGTTTCCTTTCTTCGCACTATCCGGACGGGACAACATTTTCAACCCCACAATGAATGACAAACTGCCCAGGAGGTAACAGATTTTAAGTATATCGCTGATGACCATATTACTAATTAGGGTAAAGGATGAAGGGTAAAAGGTGAATGGTAAAGAGTGAATTTATATAGTTTATAGCAAGTCCCTTTCAGGGGATTTAGGGGCAAAATGAATGAGGGCTTACTTTTTTTTCTTAAACATCTGAAGCATACGGTTGGTCACCACAAATCCACCGACCACATTCAACGTGCCGAGGACCACCGCGAGAAAACCAAGGGTCAGTGCAAAATAATTGTCAGGACTGGTATGCCCCATCACAATGATACTCCCCACGATCACAACACCATGTATAGCATTGGCACCACTCATCAACGGGGTATGCAGAATGGCCGGCACATTGCTGATCACCTCGATCCCCAGGAAAATAGCCAGCAAGAGGATAAAACAAATATCCCAGATATCGAGGGAGGTCAGAAAACCTTGAACTTCAGCTAATAAGATCATCGTTTATAGAAGATTTTGATTTTAATACGGACAACAAATGTATAGAAAATACAGGAGGTGTCCACCTGGTATATTGTCCGGCTCCATTCATCGACTATCAAAGGGATGAATTGCGAGAAAGGATAGTTTTGTATGTTCGTTGAACAATACTACCTGTTATGCAAATGAGACTTTTATTCGGATTTCTTTTTATCCTGAGCGGCCTTACATTAAAGGCCCAGACATTACGCGGACTGACGCCTATGGATATCGCTTCGCTCAAATCAGTAGCTTCGGCTACCTGGTCAGCAGATGGCGGAACCATCGCTTATACACAAAGGGTCCAATCCGATCCGACGGTCGAAAACAAACCTTCGAGAGCCGAACTTTTTGTCTATCATTTCTCGTCGGATAGCACCTCGTCATTTGTCTCCACTGGCAATGTACGTATGGTGAGTTTCCGTCCAGGGCACAATACGATTACATTTCTCAACAAACTCGAAAACGACAAAGTCACTTCTTTGTATGAAATCCCCGTCACTGGAGGAGAAGCCACTTTGTTGTTTGCTTTTGAAAAATCTATCAGCTCCTATCAATGGTCGCCAGATGGAGAGACACTTGGCTTTATAGCCACCGTCCCTGACAATAAACCAAAATCTGCTTTGCCGTATTCCCCTGAATTGTACGAACAAAATCTGGCGGTTCAACACATTTATCTCGTACGTCCAGGCATTGGTCAACAGGTTAGAGAGATAGAGACGCCTGGACATTTTACCGCTTTTGAATGGAGTCCGACAGGAGACCGATTGTTGTGCGCATATGCCCCTACATCACTCGTTGATGATTCCTATATGGCGATGCATCTCATGATCATCAATGTGGAACCCATGAAGATCCTAGGCCAGATAGATCATAGTGCAAAGCTTGGTGATTTCCAATGGAGTCCGGATGGAACCCAGATAGCCTTTATTGCAGGCTCAGATATAAATGATCCTACAGATGGTAGCTTATTTGTGGTTCCCGCCACTGGTGGAAAACCCACAATGCTCCTCAATGGATGGCAAGGCATGTTTGAACACCTCATCTGGCAAGACGCCGGACAGATCCATTTTGTGGGGAGTACAGGCGTAGAAGCCGTTTATGGCACGGTCAAACCTGATGCTAAAGCAAAACCTTCTTTCAGCGCTGTAGAAAAAGGATTCAACATCACCCACTTTGAACTCACTACAAATGGCAGCGCACTTTTTATAGCAGACAGGTACAATCATCCCAGCGAAGTTTTTATTGAAACACCCGGTAACGCTACACCCAAACAATTGACAAAAAGTAATCCACTCCTTGCTGATATTGAATTTGCCAAGCAGGAAGTGATCCGGTACAAAGCAAAAGATGGATTAGAAATAGAAGGAATCCTTATTCGACCACTGCATGAAGAAAACGGAAAAAAATACCCTTTGATTACCATTGTGCATGGTGGACCTGAAGCGCATTTCAACAATGGATGGTTGACCGCTTATAGCAATCCCGGACAAACCGGTGCAGCAGAAGAGTATGCTGTCTTCTATCCCAATTATCGTGGCTCAACTGGTCGCGGCGTAGAGTTTACTTTATCCAGCCAGGGGGATCCTGCCGGTAAAGAGTTTGATGATGTAGTGGATGGTGTTGATTACCTGATAGCTAGTGGATTGGTCGATGGTGCAAAAGTTGGCGTCACCGGTGGTTCTTATGGAGGTTATGCGACAGGTTGGTTATCTACACGCTATTCAGATCGCTTTGCTGCAGGTGTGATGTTTGTAGGTATCAGCAATAATATTTCTAAATGGGGTACGACAGATATTCCCAACGAAGAGTATCTCGTGCATGCTCGCAAATGGGTGTATGAAGATTATGATTTCTTCCTCAAGCGCAGCCCGATCTACTATGCTGATCAATGCAAGACACCATTGTTGATCATGCATGGCAAAGATGATCCGCGTGTGCATCCTGGCCAATCCATGGAACTCTATCGACATATCAAGAGCAGAACAGAAACACCTGTTGAGCTTGTCTTCTATCCAGGTGAAGGGCACGGCAATGCCAATTCTACTGCCCGCTATGATTACAATCTGCGGTTGATGGCCTGGTTTGATAAATATCTGAAGGGGGTGGGTAAGTCGTGATGGGGGGTTATGGGCTTATGGGCTTATGGGGTTATGGGGTTATGGGGTTATAGGTTGATGGGTTGATGGGTTGATGGGTTGATGGGTTGACTTGTGCTGAGCGGAGCCGAAGCATGGGTTGATTATGGAAATACCTCCAACATCCCGGGATTTCGGAAGCGCAATGTTTCGCAGAAACAAGCGACTGGAGAAAACAGGGATCGTTTATCGGCGCAGCCTAAATAAACGAGGGCAAAACAGTTGGGTTGATGGCTTATAGGCTTATGAGTTGATATGCTGATGTGTTGATATGCTGATGTGTTGATAGTTGATGCATTGATAGTTGATGCATTGATAATAGAAATACCCCAACATCCCGGGATTTCGGAAGCGCGATGTTTCGCAGAAACGAACGACTGGAGAAAACAGGGATCGTTTATCGGCGCAGCTGAAATAAACGAGGGCAAAACATTTGGGTTGATGGCTTATAGGCTTATGAGTTGATAGGTTGATGTCGAAGCGTAGTGTAGATCCCGTGCGGTACGAAGCCGCAAAGCGGGACGGTAATAGACTGATATCTGCTGTAGCAGCGTGTGCTTTGAGGCATAGTGTTTAGAAAGTTTAGAAACACAGCCATTTCGAAAAGGTGATTATCTAAAAACTTCGGGGCGTATCTCTAATCCTTCTTAACATTGGCGACGTCAGTCGCCAAACGGTAAACTGTCTTATCCAGGAATAGGTCGTTAGTTGATGGTTCGATCTCCTTTCGCTCATCCGTTTACGAAGCAAGCACTGCTGACTGCTGACTGAAAGGTTAGGGGGTTAAATGGCAATGTGTAATGGTTAATGTGTAATGTGTAATGTGTGTAATGTTCAGTGCGTCTGGTAGCTGGTAGCTGAGTTTTTACCCCGGCGTTAGGTGATTCCGGCCTATCAAGCCTTAGGGCCTCCAGATCGCTGCTTTTTAACCTCCTCAATAGTCATATTACAAAAACACCACCTGGAATGAGCTAAAAGAAGGTGCTTTTGCAAACAATGGTGGTCTTGTCAGCAATACAGGCAATCACGCCACAGATGATTTTGTCTTTGGAAGTGATGCGTTACCTAATAATTTTCTGGTTTGGGATACACTCATGTTTTTTGATAAAAGTAAAGCTGCCTTTAGAGCTGGCAACCTCACCATATCAAATAACTGGGGACCAAACAAAATCGGATTTGCATCAATAGCCATGGGTTATAATGCAGAGGTTAGTGGCAATTACTCTGTTTCAATGGGAGCTGAATCAGTGGCTGTAGGCCTATTTTCGACGGCTATAGGTTATGGCAATTATGCTGCTGATAATCATGCTTTAGCATTAGGTCAAAACAATTATGTCGCAGGTGCCAACTCAACTGCAATAGGTAAAGACAATTCTGCTAATGGAGACTTTGCTACGACCATTGGCTTTTTCAATAGCGCTTCCCGGGATTACTCAACGGCCATAGGTTCAAATGCTGTGGCCAATGGTATTTATTCAATTGCATTAGGAACCTATGTAAAAGCACAATCTTATGGATCAACTGCCATCGGGAGATATAATGTTGATCAGGGGGGTTGGCCTGAATGGATACCAAGTGATCCTCTTTTTGAAATCGGTAACGGAACGAGTGAGACTGAAAAATCAAATGCCCTTACGGTCTTTAAGAATGGAAATTTGGTGGTGGGAAGTCATCTCGTGCCGCCGAATGGGATTAACATCACAGACAATATTCTTTTATTTAACAAAAGCAAAGGCGCACTGCGCGCAGGCCAAATTAATAATTCACAAAATTGGTCATCAAATTCTATGGGCGTTACCTCTATTGGATTAGGCTACAATACAAAAGCATCTGGAGCCTACGCTGTTTCAATGGGTTATGCATCTGTATCCACAGGTAGTTATGCCACGGGATTGGGCTATTACGCAGAGGCCACTGGCTCAAAATCTTGTGCTATTGGGAATTCTAATACTGCATCAGCACCGCATTACCAGAATCTGATTTACATATTAAACATTCAAATGACGGAGGCAATGGTGGTTTAAAATTAGAAAATAACTCTACGACTGATTATGCCAGATTTTATGTTTCCAGTACAGATGGATTTCTCCGGCTATACTTTGATTTGGAGGGATTCAAAGGGGCGTTAGATGATGTGAGCGGTGTCTATACGCCCCTTTCTGATAGCAGACTAAAAGAAAATTTGGATGACATCCCATTTACTTGGGATGCCTTCAATCAACTGAAACCATTAACGTATTCCTACATCCACGATGATTCCAACAAAAGGTACATAGGCATGATAGCCCAGGATGTACAAAAGATCTATCCAGAATTGATTTCCTATTCAGCAGATGATGATATATACACTATGGATTATACTGGCTTTGGAGTGATCGGTGTCAAGGCTATCCAGGAACAACAAAAAGTCATTGAAAACCAGCAAGTAATTATAGGTGGTCTACAAACGGAGCTCAATGATCAAAACCTGGAACTACAAAATCAACAGGAATCAATCAACCAATTGATTTTACAACTCAACGACCTACAAACTTCCATCCTTTCGATCAAAGCTGCAATAAATAGTAGAGACTGATGAGCCCTCCATTTCTAGAGAAGAGCCTCAAAATACTCCAAATGGGTGATGTCTAGGATCTAGCGCTTATAGATTTTTGTGCGAGCAAGAATACTTGTTATAAATCGCCATCAATCTAGAAACCGCAGTCATGAAAAGTCTTAAAAACACACTTATTATTGCTCTTGTCCTATCTATTTCAGGAAGTTTATCCGGGGCCACCATCACCTGGATTGGTGGGAATGGTAATTGGGATATGCCTAACAACTGGTATCCATTTCAAGTGCCAACCTTCAATGATGTCGCTGTTATTAATTCAGGCAATGTTTTCACAGGAGTTTACGCTCGCGTAAATCGCATTGAACTAAATGGTGGTACATTAACAGTGAACGGCATATTAAATGTTCACCCTACCATTGCAAATTCCTCCGGAAAAATCCATGGTATAGACATAGCGGACGGAGCTACTTTTATAAATGAATACCAGACGCTATTTCTTGAGACTGGATCTTCCTCTGGCTTTAAAAGATTCATCTTTAACGACGGAACGTTTTTGAATCAATCCAATGGATATATCAATATCAACGGAAGTTCATTTACAGGTATTCATAATTATTCATGCAACAGCTTCACTAATTATGGTATTATTGAATTAAATCAGGTGAATACAGGTATTTATGCTGTTTGTGATACCTATAATTATGGTCAGATACATATTAGCAGCACTAATAATGCTATAGGTGTCCAAAATTTATTTTACAATGGAAGCTCAGCACTCGTCAATGCTTCTAATTCAATTGTGGGGGGCTCCACAACCTCCTTCATTAATAATTATGGGGTATTTTCCAATAGGCCAGATGGCAGACTTTACATTCAAAATAGACTGTGGTTGACACCAAACAGCACCTTAAATAATCAAGGTCATATGTTTATTGACTATAGCGCTAGTCAGTCCCTCATCAATGGCGCGTTCAACAATACAGGTTCACTGAATGATGTGCACGGAACACTACCTACCATCAACAACACAAGTATTATCGCTCGACCCATTTCAGGTACCATACAATACAATATCCCTATACCAAATGCTTTAGCAAAAGGAAATAACCCCGGTGCAACGGTTTTGATCTGGTATACAACTCCTACCGGTAATGTTTCTGCCGGATCTTACAATAATAGCACGAATGTATTTACACCGAATTCAAATGCTATAGGGTTAAGTTCCCTTTTTGTACGAACACGAATCAATGCAGGAGGAAATACTGCACGACATGAAGTAAAGTTTGACAATCCAATCCAGCCAATTGTCTCAGGAGAAGACCATCAAGTCGAAACATATCAAATTACTGCCTTTCCCAATCCTGCCAGTGAGCTACTGAATATAGAAGTGCGTGGTATTGCTAATGATGAAATGTATATGGCGAGATTAACAAACACCCTCGGTCAAACAGTCGCAGTAACAAATTGCATAGACCAATGCCAAATGGCAATACCCTATCATTTAGTCAGTGGCGTATATTTCCTTACCATTGAAAAAGACGGAGAACAGGTACAAGCTCCCACACAAATCAGAGTCGTAAAGTAATGGGTGAATCTCATGAAACAATAACACGCATCGTCTCCGTTTGATGTTCACCACATACAGACCAGTACTAGAAATAGTTTAAAGTTAACAGACGCGCCCTAAGGGTCGCAAGTAAAAAACAAATACAGCAAGATCATGGAATTAAAACACTTTTGTCTCTTAATAATACTAAACTTTTCATTCAATCTATTTGCCCAAAATGTTGGTGTCAATAATCCTAATCCCGATCGCTCATTGGATATTCTAGGGACAACTCAAATAGAAAGAAGTTCGAGTTCAACTAATCCTCAGCTTGATCTTCGAGACGTCGGTGACGGCTTTAGTAGACTCCGCTTTTCAAGGGATACGGCTATCTCTGACAAATATTGGATCTTAGCGGGTCGCACGTTCCAAAACAATGACCCTTCTTCCGCTTTCAATTTATTTTACGAAGGTGATACCGTTTCAGGTAATCTTTTAACTGTAAGAGGATCAGGCCGGACAGGTATTAATGTGTCTAATCCATCGGATAGATTTCACATTAATTCTAAAGCTGGAGAAGATGCTTTCAGGGTACAGATAGATAATCAAACCAAGTTTCGAATTATAGCTAATGGTGGCGTTTCAGTAGGTGTTAATAATCCTGCAGCTGTTCCGGCCAATGGTATGTATGTCGCTGGAAATGTAGGGTTGGGAATTCAAAATCCTACCGATAAACTAGGTGTCAGTGGCAACATGCACATCACGGGAGAAATTCGACCTGATGGTAATAGTGGAAATGCAGGACAAATGTTAATGTCAGATGGTCAAGGTGGAATGAATTGGTCTGCGCCATGTGCCTACAATAGTTTTAAAGATTTTCATTATACTGGTGCGATTGCCAATTGGCAGGTACCAGTAGAAGTAGATGTGATCAAAATAGAAGCTTGGGGCGGCGGCGGCGGCGGCGCATTAGGTGGTGCTGGTGGATCAGGAGCATATATCTGTGCTTTAGTGGATGTTGTAGCTGGAGAAATATTTGATTTGTATGTAGGGATAGGTGGGGTAGGTGTGTCTAATGGCCAAAATATAAATGGGGCTGGTGGAATCACCACTGATATAATAGGAAGCGGTGTTGTACTTAATGCCGGCGGAGGGAGTGGCGCTTCTACCACTTCATGGGGCAATGGCGGTGTTACTGGTATCACACCTACTACCACTTTACAAATGACCAGAAAAGGAAATAATGGTGAGCCCAACACAATCGTTCCTGTGTACAGTGGATATACTAAAACTGTATTAGGAAAAGGAGGCTGTGCCTTCCTGGGGGGCGATGGTGGCAAGGGTGAGATTCACAATGGAAGTGGAGGAGGAATCGTTTATAATGAAGGTACGCCCGGTATAGTCCCTGCTGGTGGCGGCGGTGGTGGAAACCAATTTGGAAACGAAGGTGCAAATGGATATATCATCATCAGTTGGAATCAATAATTATTTGGTTAATGAAAACATTAAAAAGAGAAAAACAGCACAATAGAAGTATAGGATTCATAAGGGATATAAATCCTAAACTTGAAAATGACGCTCAAAAGCTATTTGTAACGCATAAAGCAGCATTATCAACGCATTCAAATCGAAACTTGCTCGAAGAGTTATATTCAGACCTCATTCAAATTGATGCTGATTTAGATGTTGTTCTAAAATCACATCAATCAAATACGTAGTCATTTGTCTTCCCCATTTATATTTGTAACATCAATAAATCATATTAATTTGT
>JBBRDL010000101.1:0-14214 GCA_038203965.1 Chitinophagales bacterium
ATTGAACACCGTTCAATATATTTGCAGCGTAATTTTAATTAATACTGTAATAAAATGGGCATTTCAGAACGCAAAGAAAGAGAAAGAGAGGGAGTTAAAGAGCTGATCCTCACTGCTGCACGCGAAATATTCCTGGCCGAAGGCTATGAAAACACAAGCATTCGCAAGATCGCTACCGCGATCGAATACAGCCCCGGAATCATCTACAATCACTTCAAAGACAAAAATGAACTCCTCCTGGCCCTCCATGACAAAGCCTTCGAATGTAAAATAGAAGCCTTGTTTTTGTCGGTTCAAAACATCCCCGACCCACTCGAAAGGCTTCAGGCCACCGGAAGGCAATACATTAAATACGGATTGGACAATCCTCAGGACTATGAACTCATGTTTATCCTCTCCTGTACCATGGAAGCCCTGGCGCTCAAGGAAGAATTCTGGCAAGATGGCGCCATGGCCATCAACATGCTGAAGCAAAATATCATGGAATGTATGGAAGCTGGCTATTTCAGAAAGGACATCAATCCAGATGAAATATCGCTCCTTCTCTGGAGCCAGGTACATGGCCTGGTCTCGTTGCACAACAAGGAACGCCTCAATATTTATACAGTGGACGATAAGCAGGCTTTGATGTTCCGCAGTTACGAGGTCTTCCTCTCCATGATCCACAAAAGTCTTTCCTGATCCTATCACCACTCCGAATCCTCACCACATGAAACGTATCCACTTTTTCTCCTTTCTTTTTTCTTTTTTCTTTTTTCACTTAAATGGTCAGGCCATCCTCGATCAATACGTACAACAGGCCATTGACCAAAACCTAACCATCGATCAACGAAAGGCCATGGAGCGGAAACAACAGTATGCGCTTGAGCATGCCGGCAAACTTGCAGGTCCGGAAGTCAGTTTCCTCACCACCTACACCGTAGCTTATAAAGGAAGGAATATTGAATTACCGCTTGGTGATTTATTAAACCCCGTCTATAGCGCCCTCAATGACATCACCGGGACTCAAAATTTTCCACCAGTAGCCAACCAGGAATTTAATTTTCTACCCAATAACTTTTACGATGTCCGATTCCGAATCACCCAACCGGTGCTGCAGCCTGAAATCAAATACAACAAGCTGATAAAAAAAGAAGAAGTCACCATGGCCGGTTTACAAACCGATGAGACAGTGCGCGACCTGACCCAACAAGTCAAGACCGCCTACTTCCAATGGATGCGTGCAGGGGAAGCCATCTATATCATGGACCAGGGCCTTGCATTGTTAAAAGAAAATAAAAGAATAACAGAAAGCCTGATTAAAAACGGGCAAGCCATTCCGTCTGCCGCGATGCGCATCCAATCTGATATCGACCATCTCGCAGCCCTCAGAGAAAAATCCATTTCTAATCAGATCAATGCAGCTGCTAATTTCAATTTTCTACTTAACAGACCGCCAGGCACCGAAATACTCCCTGAAGTCTTTGAGGGAGTGCCCACTATTCCAATGCAATATGACCTTTCTGGAAGAGAGGAACTCCAGCAGATACAGACCGGCATAAAAATCCAGGAGCTAGCTCTACAACTGGAAGAAAAACAACATGCGCCCACCCTTGGATTACAATTAGAACTTGGATCACAAGCCTTCGCTGCTGACTGGGGCGGATATGTATTGGGTGGTGTACAACTTGAAATACCCATCTGGGATAACAAGAAAAGCCAACTAAAACAAAAGGAATGGAAGGCACAGATGGAAGCCACTGAAGCGAGCTATGCATGGACTAAAAACGCCTTTGACGTGCAGATGGGAGCTGAGTTAGAAAATCTTCGTTCTGATATTGCCTTGTACAATAGCTACACCGAACTCCTGAACTCCAACCAGCGCTTTTATGATGAAACGGTGCGCAGATATAAAGAAGGTATATCCAATTATATCGAACTACTGGATGCCCGCACCGAAGTGACCAGCACACAGTTGGAGCAAAACCTCGCCAAATATCAATCGTGGATCAGCTACGTCAAAATTGAACGTATGGCCGCCAGCTCCCCTATCGAATAACAGACCACAAAATCAAATACCATGACAAAGTCAATTGGCCTTTTTCTTACTTTATTATTTATCGGCCTTCTATCCTGCACGGATAATGAAGCAAAAGAGTCAGCAGGTATACCTGTTGAAAAACCGCTCAATGTATTTTATGTTCGAACGGCTCAGGTATCTAAATCGAGTCTCAACGATGTGATCCATGTCACCGGCGTGATCCAGTCCGACACAGAGGCTAAACCCTCCTTTAAAACCGGCGGCGTGATCGCGCGTACGTACGTAAAGGAAGGCGACTACGTCAAAAAAGGACAACTGCTCGCTCAACTCGACATGACCGAAATCGAAGCACAAGCCAACCAGGCAAAATTTGCCGTAGAGAAAGCACAACGTGATCAGCAACGTGTAGAAAATCTCTATCGCGACAGCATCGCTACACTTGAGCAATGGCAGAATGCCACCACCGGCGTTGACATGGCCAAAAAATCACTGCAGATCGCTGAGTTTAATGTAGTCTATTCACAGATTCGTTCTCCGATCGAAGGCAAAGTGATCACCCAATTGATGGAAGAAGGAGAGATCACGGGTCCCGGTGTCCCGGTCTATTACATCATGGGCGTAAAGCAATCTGATTGGAAACTGGTAGCGGGCCTCACCGATAAAAACTGGGGAAGAATAAAGAAAGGAGAAAAAGCAAAGATCACCCTCGACGCTTATCCCGGCTGGGAGATAGCCAGCGAAGTCAAACGTCTCGCTGATGTAGCTAATCCTATGAGCGGCACCCTCGATGTCGAACTCAGCATCCCCTCCAATGAAAAGCGCATCGCAGCGGGTATGCTGGCCCATGTAGAAATCATTCCGTCGATACAATCCGAATACACCATCATCCCCATCGAAGCCCTTGTCTCCTCCAATGGCCGCACCGGTGTAGTCTATGTACCCAAAGACGGCAAAGCCGAAAAACGAATCGTACAGATACAACAATTTCATGGCGAGCGCATCGCGATACAGTCCGGCCTCGAAGGAGCGACGGAGGTGATCACGGCGGGGAGTGGGTTTTTAGAACACGGAGATGCAATTTCTGTCGAAGACTGATTGGCAGAACGGCGGATGCTTCGACCTGCTTACACGCATCCCTGTGCGATACTTCGGCTTCGCTCAGTACGGCGCAGCTCAGCAACCAGGCGGAACGGCGGAAAAGGCGAAAGAGGGAAAAGAGGGAAAAGAGGGAAATGCGATGTGCCTCGACCGTTTGGCCCCTAAATCCCCTGAAGGGGGACTTGAGACTTGCGCTTTTAGTTTGAGTCTATTGAAAGATCATTAAGCATGAATTTTTTTGAAGTCCCCTTCAGTGGATTTAGGGGCAAAAAAAAACATCTCGCGAAGTAGAATCAAGTCGCTCTAAACTGTCCGAGCAAATAGATCGCATTATATACTACTCAACAAATAAACATATACACACATGCTTCGGCTCCGCTCAGCACAAGTCAACAAATAAACACATAAACACATAAACATATAAACACATCAACATATAAACACATCAACATATAAACACATGCTTCGGCTCCGCTCAGCACAAGTCAACACATCAACACATCATTATGTCACTCACATCCTTCTCTGTAAAAAACTATCAATTCACGATCATCCTCTTCGTGCTGGCGCTAGTCATGGGCATCAACGCCCTCATCAACATGCCGCGCGGCGAAGACCCTCCCTTCGGTGCACCGATCTTCATCATCCTGGCGGTATATCCGGGGACGAGTCCGGCGGACATAGAGCAACTGGTCGCAGAACCGATCGAAGATGTGCTCTACAAACTGGATGACATCAAAAAAATGCAGACCAACTGCAGTGATGGGCTGATGCTGATGCAACTTGAATTTAATTATGGCGTCAATGTCGATGGCAAAAATAATGATGTCATACGCGAAGTCAACAAGGTCAGATCAACTTTGCCGGATGGGATTATTGTATTGGATGTCATACGTGCTGCGTCTTCGGATGTAGCGATATTGCAGACGGCGCTGGTGTCATCTACAGCGACGCCCAAAGAACTCAATGACAAAGCCGAAGAACTCGAAAAACTCATCGAGCGTATCAAAGACATCAAATGGGTAGAGATCCAGGCGGAGCCTACGGAAGAAATACAAATCGCCCTGCAGCTCGACAAGATGGCCGCCTATGGTATCGGGCTCAACCAGGTAATCAATATCATACAGGCGCATAATGTCAATATCCCTGGCGGAAGTGTGGATCTCGGCAAGAAGCGATTTAATATCAAGACCAACAGCGAACTCAACTCGCTGGATGAGATACGCTCCATCGTCATCAAAACCACGCCGCAGGGAAATGCGGTCCACCTCGCTGACATTGCGCTGATCCGCATGAACAAAGCCGAAGAAACACACATCGCGCGATACAATGGACAGCCGGCTATATGGGTGGTGACGGCGTTGAAAGACAGAAAAAATATTGTGCAAAACCGTGTGGAAATTCAAAAAGCGCTGGATGAATTTCAAACCACGCTACCGGATCACATCAAGATGGAAACCAGTTTTGACCAGGAGAAAAACGTGCGCAGGAGGCTCTATGGGTTGGGTATTGATTTTGCGATTGCGGTGTCGCTGGTGTTGCTGACCTTATTGCCGCTTGGCTGGCGGGCAGCATTGATCGTCATGATCAGTATACCGCTATCGCTGGCTATTGGGCTTGCGTTTCTCAACTATGCAGGCTATACGCTCAACCAATTGAGCATAGTCGGTCTTGTCATCGCGCTTGGTCTATTGGTGGATGACTCGATCGTCATCGTGGAGAATATCGAGCGCTTTATGCGGATGGGGTATAAACGAAAAGAAGCGGCGATCGTCGCCACGAAACAAATTGCTATAGCTGTCATCGGTTGCACTGCAACACTGCTGTTAGCTTTCCTTCCATTGGTATTTCTTCCCGAAGGTTCCGGCGAATTTATCCGGCCGCTGCCGATGGCGGTATTGCTGACGATCATTGCCTCCTTGCTGGTATCGCTGACCATCATTCCTTTTCTGGCGAGTATCATGTTGAAAAACCATGAGCGGTCCGAAGGCAATATATTCTTCAGGGGATTTAAAAAATATATCAATGCGCCGTATCAGCGTATACTGAATTGGTCGCTGGCGCATCCGGTGCTTGCATTGAGTTTGACAGCGGTGATCTTTGTGAGTAGTCTTGGGCTGATTCCGTTGATAGGGTTTAGTTTATTTCCGGTCTCTGAAAAACCGATGTTCAATGTGCAGATCAATACACCTGCCGGCACCAGCCTGAAAGAAACCAATCGCATCGCGCGTATCGTAGAGCAGGATCTTCTGCAGCTCAACAATGTCGTGAGTGTGAGCAGCAACATCGGCAAGGGTAATCCGAGAGTTTATTACAATGTATTTCAGCAGGACTTTACGCCGCACTTTGCGGAGCTCTTTGTACAGACCGATCCGGATATGGAAGTACCGGAGATTGTGGCGCTCACGGATTCGCTGCGGGCGCGCTATCATACAATCCCCGGGGCGGAGATAGAAATCAAACAATTTCAGCAGGGGCCGCCTGTGCCTGCGCCGCTTGAATTCAGGATCATGGGTGATAACCTGGATACGCTGACCAAGTATAGTTTTATCCTCGAAGACATCATCAAGAAAACAGAAGGTACCCTCTATGTCGGCAACCAACTCAGTCTGCCGAAGACGGATCTCAACGTCATCATCGACAAAGAGAAAGCCGGCATCATGGGTATCCTGCCTGCTGAGGTCGCAAGGACGGTGCGGCTGAGTGTGGCCGGGCTTCCGAATCAGACGTTGCGCAATGCGGATGGCGATGAATATCAGATACAGATGACGCTGCAGGATTTTGATCCTGATCATGCGCTCGAGATCTTTGACAAGATGTATGTGACTTCGCTCTCCGGTGCGTTGATCCCTATCTCGCAGATTGCAGAAATCGTGCCTGGGGAATCCCCCAATGTGATCCGGCATTACAACAAAGAACGATATACCAATGTGACTAGCTTTGTGCAGACGGGATACAATACCATCGCGATGTTTGATGAGGTGGAAAAGAAACTACAGGATGTCAAACTACCTGCAGGCTATCGGTTTATTGCTGCCGGTGAAAAAGAAACCAGGGAAGAATCCTTTGGTGGGATGGGGAGTATCGTGTTGATCACCATCTTTGGATTGTTTGCGATCCTGGTGCTTGAATTCAGGACATTTAAAAGTACGCTCATCGTATTGTCAGTGGTACCACTAGGTATCGTGGGGGCTTTGGCTATCCTATATCTCGGTGGCGAGACACTTTCATTTGTGGCCACTATCGGGATCATTGCCTTGATGGGTATTGAGATCAAAAACTCAATCTTGTTGGTAGACTATACCAATCAATTACGCGAGCAGGGCATGCCTCTTAGAGAAGCGGTGCTCAATGGTGCGGAGACGAGATTCCTTCCGATTCTATTGACATCGATGACAGCCATCGGTGGTATGGTACCATTGGTACTTGAAAAGTCTCCGTTGATATCTCCGCTTGCATTGGTGCTCATTGGTGGGTTGATCAGTTCGACGTTGTTGAGTCGGATTGTGACGCCTTTACTTTATATGTTGATACCGCCGGCGGTGGAGGTGAAAACAGCGGACTAACAGAAACAGGATCGCTGATTACGCAGATGTATTTTAAAAATAATTTACGCAGAATGCTTTATCTGTGATTTACATAGTTCAAGGCTGTTTGCTATTGTTAATATTAATAGGTAGGTTGATCAGTTCGACGTTGTTGAGTCGGATTGTGACGCCTTTACTTTATATGTTGATACCGCCTGCGGTGACTATTGAAAGGGCGGAATAGGCCTAATAGGCCAATTGAAAAAGTAAAGGTTAAGTCCCCATTTAGGCGATGTGCTGAGCGAAGACGAAGTAGGATTTAGGGACAAAAAGGCTAAAGAGGCGAATTAAGAGCGTAAATGAAATCCGTTTTCTACAAAAAATAAAAAACAAGTTGAGCGTAGGTTTACCTACGCTCGCGTATGTAAGATCATAAAGAACTTTATGGGTTAAGGATCATGCAAGCCGTTTTCAACGGCAGATATTTTCCTTTTATTGGAAACTTTAATCCATAACAATCCATTTTTTGGAAACTTTTTCTGTATATTTACGTTATGAATATTGTTGAGATTTCAACAGGGAAAATTTGTCCAATAGAAGTTTTGCCTGTTGAAAATAAAGACTACAAATCGATATCAAAAACTCGCTATTTTTTTGACTGGAAAGAAGAGAGAAAGGAGGAGGTATTCAAAGTAGTCCTAAAAGGGCAGAATGATATATTAGGGTTAGTATCTATAGAAAGAATCCCTACCGAGTGGAGGGTTCACATAAGGCTTCTAACCGTCTCAAAAGAGCATGTAGGAAACGGGAAAGTTTTTGAAAACATTGCTGGAAACCTAATTGCTTATGCTGCTAAAATTGCAGTCGCTGATTTTGGAGCATTAGCTTGTGTTTCACTTAGACCTAAAAGTTCGATCGCTCAGCACTATATTAAGAAATACAACATGAATGTTACTGGCACGACTTTGAGTATAGAAGTTCCTGAAATAGTAGACTTGATAAATCAATACGACCATGACTAAGAAACAAAATTTGATCAATGATGAATCCGAGTATGGAGTTGATTCTAGATACAAAACCTCCAAGGAAAGAGAGCACGATGCTGTCAATCTAATGCAAGCCCGTTTGGAGCGAATGAAGAATTTAACAAAAGAACAAATTCTTCGTGCGAAACTCTTGCAATTGACATTGAAAATGGAAAGTTATTTGAAAGATCCTGTCTATGATCATCAAAATCATTTTGCCGATTTCTTACAAACGTATATTGATGCGATCTATTCAAAGCGGAGTGAATTTGCAAAGGACATTAATGTTACACCTGTTTTTTTAAGCCAGGTGATCAATAGTCATCGGGAACCTAAAGAAGAGTTTATTTTAAAACTCATGATACATTCTGAAAAAGTTTTCAAACACGTAGGATCGTTTCAAAAGAAAACCTGGCTTCAGATTTATTTTCATGAAAAATTATGCGATACCATGGCAAGTCAGGATACATGGAAACCTGAAATTGACAAGCAAGTAACATTTACTGCATCGATTGTAAAATAAATCAGCAGGCAGCAGCGGTTTGGTAAAAGGGATAAAGGTGAAAGAAGAGTCAAAAGGTCTAAGACGCTTCGCTGAAGCTTCGGAGTCCGAGGGAGGACTAAGGCTGAAAAGGCTAGAGAAAACAACGTAAAAGTATCGGCACTTTAATGGCGTCTTTGCGGCTCTGCGCGAGAAACGTTGAATAGGGAATATTGAAAACAAGGCCTTAATTAATTTGGACGTAATCGCCCGGTTTAAAAGAGTCGTCCTGAATTACATCCACATACTTGAAATGCTTGCCGATGAATCATCAGCTCATTGAGAAAAAAGCTAACGAATTTCGTAGCTCAATCGGCCTGACACCGTATGATCCGGTGCGTCTAAAAAGTGTGTTGACCAAACTAAATGTTTTGACCGTATACAAAACGATATTCTCGGACATTTCCGGCATGGCCATAAAAGTGAAAAAAGGACATCGCCTTAAACGCTTCATCCTCATCAATGCAGCCAAATCACGCGGACATCAGCATTTTACAATTTGTCATTAATTGTATCATCTATTTATTCAGGCTGATTTCAAATTTATGATTTGCTCGGCCGGTAAATTTGAAAAAAAACATAAGGAAGAATACAACGCTGATACGTTTGCCGCCTATTTCCTCATGCCTTCAGCCGGTATCGAGTCGCTTATTCCGGACGAAGAATTTGGCAGAGATAAAATTACCCTAAAAACACTGCTGAAGATCGAACAATATTTCTCCTGTTCACGTACAGTGCTCCTTTTTCGTTTACAGGATCTTCAATTGCTCAGCGCTCAGGCTGTCGAGCATTTCAAACAGCATGTACAACGGAATGCAGTGCAACACGGATATGCTATTGATCTGTATCAGCCCGGAAATGAAAACCAGGTCATCGGTGACTATGGCACATTAGCGAGGGAACTATATGATCGTGAGCTCATTTCCGAAAGTCACTATTATTCCCTCCTGTTGGAATGAACGTAGAGGAACTCGAAAAACTTGGCAATGAAGAAACCTCCCTGAGTCATATTGATTGATGCTGATATCGTCTCTCACTTTATCACTGCCGGTCAACTTATTTTCCTGCTAAAAACATAGTTAGATCTTTATGCTGTTGTTGTATATGTTGATTCCGTTGGTGGTGGAGGTGAAAACAACGTAATAACAGAAATAGGATCGCATAGTTAGGCTCACTATAAAGTTGGATCGCTCTTTTCGGCTTCCTCACCACAAGGATGTCACAGATATATTTTAAAAAATGATTTTCGAAGAATGATTTTCTATTGGATCAATCCATAGAAGTATTGACCTTGAGCGAAAAGGGCCATTGATTTGTCACATTTCAGGCTGTTCCTCTCATCCTTTATGGATAATAAAGTGAAGCGATTTGTAATCTACTTTCCATTTCTATAAGTTACTGGTTCTGACTATAAAAAATACTTTTATCTTCCGGATACCAAAAAAATCAGAAATGAAGATTCGACCATTCAATGCAGCCCTGCTACTGCTCGTTTCATTGCAGATACATGGTCAGACGACGCAGGAATATTTCTCACGTCCCGGATTAAATATCAACTCCTATCACCAATGCAAATTTGATTGTGGTCATTCCACCTCGTTCACGTTCACGCAAACAAAAATAGTAAACGGTGATACTCTTCTGTACTTTGTTCACAATGAAGGGTATTCACCTTTGTCGCTTTGGGTGGTCGATAAAAAAGTTTTTATGTATCATTCGTCTTCTTTCATTGACTTGTTGTATGATTTTGCACTTGAGGCAGGTGAAATGATTACAGAGGGATACTATGCCGGATCTACGGTTGTATCAAAAAGCGATACGACTTTACTAAATGGAGAGACGCGGTTAAAACTCCAACTTGTACGAAGTGACTTGACCGATGTTACCTGGGTGGAGGGTATCGGAGATGTTGCTCGTGGCCTGGCTACCGAGTACGATCCTACAGCGATTGATTATTTCTTTTGCGCCCGCGATAGTACAGGCGATCTTTTAATCAATCTAGAGGAAATAGAAAATTGTGAAACGTATAGCTGCGTGAGACCGTACCCAGCTTTTGCGTTTGAGCAAAACGAGTATACTGTTTCGTTTTCAAATCAAACGTTATTTGCAAAACAATACCACTGGGATTTTGATAATGGGGATACCTCCGCTGAAGAAAATCCTGTCTATACCTATCCTGAGCCTGGTTGCTATGTTGTACGATTGACGGTTTCAAATGATTGTCATGCTGACTCATTATTCCAGCAGAAAAAATTTTCGCTATGCATTGCGCCTGATTGGGGTGAAGTAGATTCGATTACGTTCAGCAATAATTTTAGGTTTAAGCGATGTACGGATCAGATTCAATATATATTTCGGGATTACGCCACGAGTGGTTTGTTCAGGTCGGCCGATAATGGTAAGACATGGCTCAGCCTGGCACTCCCGACGGCATCTGGATCGCGGATCATCACTGATATAGAGATGTTTGATGATTTACGTGGCGTCCTCACTTGTCGTTACACCAATTCCCAAGGCAACACCATTGGTGTCATGACCACAGGGAATGGCGGGGTAACATGGACAGAGCAGCCTGAGATATCCATGGGCATGAAATATGTGGTATTGGGATCAAACGGCGAGGCATGGGTATCGGGAGATGAATGGACTGTTGATAACAAAGGCTATTTCAAATCACTGAATTATGGCGCAACCTGGACAGATGTCAGCTCCTCCCTCAATGGCGAATTAGAAGAAATCTGGAACATTGACGATCAACATCTCATCGCCTCTACATTCAGGGGATTGCATCCTCCTCCATTGGGGCGTTACTATTTGAATAAATCATCTGATGGAGGTTTGCAGTGGGAAGAAACGGTCCTGCCTGTTCAAATTGGCAGAGTCTATTTCAAAGATGATAGCATAGGCTTTGGATATGATTACGATCTGGCTGAATCTGGACTCTACAAAACGGAAAACGGCGGGCTTTCATGGTCATTGGTGGATTCGGATATCCGGGTCCGCGAAATTGAATTTTGGGATGCCCAGACTGGATGGATAGCTGATGCATCCGGCATCGTGTATTATACGACGGATGGCATGCAGACCTACCAAAAAACAAATTGTACCGGTTCGCTTCTTCTTTCATTAAATCCTGTTTCTGCAAAAGAAATATTGGCTGCATCGGGAAATGAAATTGTATACTACAAAGGCAGGACCGGTGATGCATGCAGCTACCTGGATGAAGATCAAGACGGCTACTATGGCGATGTCGATTGTGATGATGCGGATCCTGACATCCATCCCCTGGGGATTGAAATACCCGATAATGGAATAGATGAAGATTGTAATGGTAGTGATCTGATCACTCGTATCCATGAACTCGCTAGTATTGCCTTGCGTGTATTTCCAAATCCGGCCAGCGAATCACTTTACTTTTGGACTGAGGCATCAGAAGTTCTCCATATTTCCTTGATGGACATGACGGGGAAATTGTTGATTACACAGATAGGCGTTGAATCTGTGGATGTCTCAACGTTTCCACCGGGTATCTATATGCTGCGTGTCACTTCTTTGGCAGGGGATAAAGGTTGTGTTGTGAAGGTGGGGGTGGTGAGGTAGGAAGGAAATGCCTTTCGAGAAGGTTGGCCTGGTGCGTTTGAGACTGATTTCTTTTCTACGCTTCTGGCTTCCATGGCCAACATTGGAAGTATGATCCGATTGGTGATGTGGATACAATCACAAAAAAGTATCAACCTAAGAATTCTGAATTTCCATTTGTTTTTCACGAAAATGGTGAGAATTTTATTTATTAATACGACTTGAATTTCGGTGAAATTTATGAAGAACACGAACCTACCTAAATTTGATCTTTGTCAAGTGATTATAAGGATCAGTCATATGAAATGTGTTTGCATATAGTTGATGAAGAATCAAATTTGACCGATGATGACTCCTTCTCGCCAACTCCACTCATCAAAATTTGATGATTGTTCAAAATTCTATGCAATTTGATGTGGGTGGTATATTTACAGGGCTTTATGTCAACGGTGAAGGAATAACTTGGCAGAAGGATACAATGTATATTATTTACCGTACAAACTTGAGTTTACTTAAAGACGATCAATCAAATATTCAGGATGTGTTTACGCCCATTGCTCAAATCTAATTATTGATAAGACAAAGTTGTGCCTCTTATTCAAGTGGGTTTCAGAATAAATCCGCAAAAACTGATCACCTTTTTAAATGTTGGGTTTCTAAGAGCAGTAATATGCTTCCTAAAAATATTATTCATGAAAGAGTAAAGTGGAATAAAGAATGCTCTGATGAAGTCCATTCAAAATTTAAATGTCCTGCACCAAATTTTATTGCGCTTTTCTCTAATGTGGAAATTCCGCTCAATCTGACTGTCTTGTCCTGAAAAAACCTTACACTTTTGGTGAGTAATCCTGTTTTTTCTTTACACCGGATAATCCGTAGTCCGGATTTTACTTTACAATGATAAGCAAATATTGAGAAGGATCAAATAGCTCCTACCAATTGCTCATTTGCTTTGACTTTTGAGTACCGTTTCCATCTTCTGTTTAGCTCTCCGTTCTCTTTTTCAGCCTGTGAAGGCGTAAGGTAATCGAGGCTTGCATGAGGTCGGTGCTCGTTGTATATCCAGATAATTTTTGTGAGTGCTTTTTTTGCCTCCCGATGATTTTGATAAATGCGTTTAGGAAAAAATTCATTCTTTATAATTCCATTCACTCTTTCAGCCAACGCGTTTTCATAGGGGCTTCCGCTCTGAGTCATGCTGATAGCAATGTCTGCGCTGTTAAGTAATTCAATGTAACCTGATGAGCAGTATTGTATCCCACGGTCAGAATGATGCACCAGAATAAATGGAGAATCATTTCTTCGGCCATCTAAGGCCATTTGCAATGCTTCTATGCATCCATCAGCCTCCAAAGTAGGATAAAGGCAATGGCCGACAATCTTTCTTGAATAGGCATCTGTAATCAGACTTAGGTAACTAAATCCTTCCAGGGTTCGGATATACGTAATATCGCTTACCCAAAGTTGTTCCGGCGCAGTTAGCATTATATCCTGAATCAGGTTAGGATATTTCTTCAGCCAATGATGAGAATCCGTAGTTCTGACGGTCCTTCTACGCCGTCTGACAAGTAGCCCATGGAATCTCAACAAGTCAAACAATTGATCCCTACCCATCTGTATTCCGTGTTCTTCGAGCTGCGGGCTAAGCTTGAACATAAGCTTTCTGCCGCCGATCAATGGCATAGACGATCTCCATTCTTTTACCAATGTCAGGACTACCATGTCAGCAATGCTATTTTTTTGGTCCAGCTTTTCTGCTTCATAGTAAGCTTGTCTCGTCACTCCAAACAGTCCGCATAGCTTCCCCAAGCTTTGGTTGGGAAGCAGTTGCCTTAACCTTTTGACTGTTTGGTACCATACTTTTTTTTGATCTTGATTTGAAGGTGTTTCTCCGCCTCCTGGATCATCGTTTCAAGGCCAAGGAGTTTCACCTTTGCATATTCCAGCTCTTTGGTTAATCGCCGAACTTCCTTCTTTAATGCTGATTCTTTAGGATCTTGATTCACCATGGCCTCTTGTTTTTGCTTGGAATTGGGCTCAACTAATGTACGCATAGCTCTCTTGATTAAATACAACTTCAGCGTATTCCTGCAGAGGCCGTACTTTAAGCAGGCAGTTCGTATTCCAAGGAGTCCGGAATCAATCTCCGAAGCAATCTTTGCCATTTCTTGGTCCGATCGTCTGGTATAAGGGGTTCTGCTTAGTGGGTCCTTCTTTTTGGTCTTTTTCTTTGTATTTTCCATCCTGTTAGCTTTAAAAGTGACAAGCTATTTCAGGACGAGACAACATAACCATAGCTATGAGACTTTTGATATAAATCTAGTAGCATATTCATGTCAATTTGTAGAAGCTACTTTTGAAATGACAGACCATGATGCTTATGCTTTTAAATCAAAAGAGGATTTGGTAAAATATCGCTTTGCT
>JBBRDL010000102.1:0-14083 GCA_038203965.1 Chitinophagales bacterium
GGAATATTCAACATGATCTGTATGACAATCTGGTGAGATTTGAAATGCGAGAAGAGAACCAGGAATATACCCGCAAAAGAAAATATACTCAGCAAAAGGATAAGTTTTGAGGCAGATTGTTGGCTCTCAAACTGGCCGCCGTATTGAACATAATAGCCTTGCGGCAAGGCCACTTGTGCTGCAACCTGCTTTTGGATTTCACTCACTGCGGTGCCCAGATCTTCGCCTTCAACATTACAACTGATCGTTATTTTTCGTTGTGTGTTTTCATGGGTGATGGCATTGATGCTTGTGGTGTTTTCTATCTTTGCTATTTGCTGCAAGGGAATCAATGTACCATCAGGGGCATCGATCAGTGTATTACGAATCGCTTCAATATTGGTGCGCTCTTCATCTGTGGTACGCAATACGATATCAAAGGTTTTATCACCATCGAGGATCTGGCCTGTTACTTTCCCGTTATAAAAGATTTCAAGGTCTCGCGCCACTTTCCCAGCCTGCAAGCCATAGCGTTGCAGCGCTTCTCTGTCTACCTGAATCAAAAGTTGGGGCACCATCACCTGTCGTTCTACCTGGACATCGACAACGCCTGGCACTGCTTCTATGACCGAGGCAATTTGATTGGCATGTGATCTGAGATCAGTAAGATCATTTCCGAAAAGTTTAATGGCCACCTGTGCCCGCACACCGGACAACAAATGATCGAGACGGTGAGAAATCGGTTGTCCTACATTGACAGAAACCCCCTTAAGTATATCTAGCTTCTCCCGAATATCAGCCACCACTTCATCTCTGGACCGGCCAGTCTCATGTTTTAATTCTACATCGATTTCAGAATTGGAAACCGGTTCGACATGCTCATCGAGTTCCGCACGGCCTGTTCTACGGCTTACATATTGCACTTCCGGAACCTGGAGCATCAGTTTCTCGGCCATGGTTCCGATCTTATTACTTTCTTCCAGCGAAGTGCCCGGTGGTGTAGACAGATTGATGGTAAAGGAACCTTCATTAAACGGAGGTAGAAATTCAGTTCCAAAAAAAGGCAATGTCCCTATAGAAAGAATGATCAGGAGTGCGGCAGCCCCAATAATAGTGCGGGGCCGTTCAAGCCCCCAACGCAACAAATGCGTATCTCTTTGTTTCAACCATTTCACCAGTGGACTGTCCTGCTGACTACCCGTTCCAGAAAAAATAGTCTTAAAAAATGATCTTTTGTTTTTACCAACAGCCTCATCAGTGGTTGAAGTAATCTGAGATGTAAGCTGTTTTGTGCCTAGCAGGTAACTGCACAATACAGGCGTCAGTGTCAGGGAAACCAAAAGCGATGCAAGAATAGACGTGATATAAGCAATACCCAGTGGTGCAAAAATCCTTCCTTCAATTCCCTGCATATAAAACAGGGGAATAAATACCAACACCACAATGATAGTCGCATAGACTATAGAATTACGCACTTCACGACTGGCATTGTAGATCACCTGCAACACGGGTTGTGGATGAGCGGAAGTTCTGTTTTCTTTCAGGCGACGAAAGACATTTTCAACATCCACGATCGCGTCATCTACAAGTTCACCGATAGCTATAGCCAGTCCGCCAAGTGTGAGCGTATTGATACTATATCCAAAAAGTTTAAATACAATAGCGGTAATGACCAGCGACAAAGGAATAGCCGTCAGGGTGATGAGTGTGGTACGAAAATTTAAAAGAAATAGAAAAAGGATGATGACCACAAGGATAAATCCATCCCTCAAGGCATGTTCGACATTGGTCAATGCCGCTTCAATAAAATGCTTTTGCTGAAAAATATTGGTATTGAGCTTTACATCCGGTGGCAATGACGGTTGTAACTCTTTCAATGCTTTCTCCACTTCTTCGGTGAGGGTTACGGTATTGAATGTTGGTTGTTTTTCAATCGTAAGGATGACGGCAGGTTTTGCATTGATACTTGCATCCCCTCGTTTGACCGCTGATCCATATCGTACATCCGCCACTTGCGAGAGCAAAACAGGCAACCCATCCCTGTTGGAAATAACAGTATTTTCTAGATCCTCCAGCGTGTATGCTCTGCCGACATTACGTATCAACACTTCCGAACCATATTGATCATAAAAACCACCAGTACTATTCTGATTGGTCAGCTCCATCGCTTCTTCTACTTCATCAATACTCAGATTAAACTGTTTGAGTTTGGTCGAAGAAATCAGGACCTGGTATTGAAGCCGTTCACCACCGATCGGAATGACTTGTGAAACCCCCTTGATACTCATGAGTCTTCTACGGATAGTGAAATCAGCAAGTGTCCTCAGGTCGGATGGAGATGTGCTGTCACCGGACACACCCACCAGCATGATCTGACCCATCACACTGCTGATCGGCCCCATGACCGGGACAATATTATCAGGCAGCTTGACCGTCTGCAACTTTTCTGAAACCATCTGCCTCGCCCTATAGATATCTGTATCCCAACCAAATTCGACAAAGACCATCCCTATACCTATGGCTGAACTGCTTCTGACTGTCTCCACACCGGGAGCACCGTTGAGTGATGTTTCCACGGGGAGTGTCACTTGGGTTTCTATCTCTTCCGGAGCCATTCCGTTGGCTTCAAGAAAGATAGTAACCCTTGGACGATTCAGGTCGGGCAGAACATCCACCGGCAGATTAACGATCGCAAACACCCCATATACCACCAGCAACGCAGCGATAGCTACCACCAGCAAGCGGTTCTGTAACGAGAATCTTATTAAATGATCAAGCATGTTTCAAAGGTTGATATTCGTTACGCATCAATGATGATGATCAGATTCCTCTTCATCATGGTCTCCGTTTCCTGCATCAGCTTCACTACCCTGCTCCACCATAATCGTAAAGTCAACGGTATGCAATTTATCCTCCGCCATAAACTGGAGCCATGCTCTATACATGCCGGCCTCCGGGAAGGTCGCATGGAAGTGAAGGATATCATTTTCTACTTCCGGATGCAAATGCACATAAGTTTTGTTGCGGACATGTATGCCGACCATATGCCCTTTCGCACCAAGATACGTTTGGAGGCCATTAACATCAAATCGCTTTCCTCCCTTTGAAAACTGACCATCAAAATGGATCTCCTGGTTGGATAAAAACTGCGTACCATCAGGTTTTAAGACGACTGAAAATTCTCCTGAAGTTGCGTTCGTTTTTGAAGTAGCATAGTTGGTGACAGGTTTAGATTTGCCCTCTACCTGCACCTCTATCTTTTCCAATTTGTGTGTACTTCCGCTAGGTTTATAATCAGCATATAACAAATACGTACCTCCATTTGGAAATGTTTCTTTGACTACATACGTGCCGTCGGCTTGGTATGCAGGATGAATGTGATCAAACCAGCTTAAATCATGACTGACGGCTATCAGGTGAATCTTTTTCTCATGTTCGACATCGAGTGGTACCATGGCAGTAGTATTATCCTTGTTTTTGGGAATAAAGGAAAGGCTTACAGACTTGCCTGCTACAAGAGTAGTTTCGGATGCTTTCATTTCCATCATGTAATTCCCTTCAACCTGATCATGGTCCATATGCTCTAGGGGCATACCGCATTTATTGCATTTTTCACCTTCATGCCCTCGCATATCAGGATGCATCGGGCATGCAAAGTCATGGGCATGATCATCACCTTCGTGATGTTCCATTTCTCCGTTGGTTGCTGCTTTTTCTTCTTCTGTCTTCTTCGTGTTGCAGGAAGCTATAACGCCAGTGAACAATAAAGAGATGATGAGTAATTGATTCATAAATGGTTTCATACTATTGTGTTTTAATGTTTGCGTGATTACTGATTGATATAAATCATTTTGAGTTGATAGCTGCCATTGACCACTGCGCGTTGCCCTTCCTCGATGCCCTTAATGATCGACGTATGCGTACCGTTGTTATGGCCCAGCTGAACATAGCTTACTGTATATTTTTCTGCGGCTTCTTTAAGAAAAACCACCGGCTTTCCGTTAATCTCCGTAAACGCACTGTTCGGCAATGTAATTTGTTGCGAGGCCATTGATTCATAAACACGAATATTGACAAACTCACCGATCTTAAAATCACCATCCGGATTATCTACCTGGAACAATACTTTCTGCGATTGATTCGTGGCATTGATTTCCATAGCAGGTGACAACAGTTTGATCTTACTGGTCTTGTGGTTGTCATTCTCATTGGCGGATTCCATCGTATAAAAAGCACCAGGTACTATTTTTTCGGCATCCTTGTCAAATACCTGCGCTTCTACATAGAGTGTGGAAAGATTGGTGATCGTAAAAATGGATTGTCCGGCAGTGATAGCAGCGCCTATGGAAACGTTGAAATTTCCGAGTAGCCCGCCTATAGGTGCCGTAAGTTTTATCGTCCTTCCGGAACCTCCTTTAAATAAAGCCAGATTTGTCTCTGCCTTTTGAAGCCTTGCCGTTGCTTCGTCCAAATCCTTTTTTGCTGCAATATCACTGATCACATTAAGCCTGTCCATCTCTTTTTTGGCGGCATCAAATTCAGCGGCCAGGTTGTTTAATTCAGCTTGCATGCTCACCTGCGTACCGGCATCAATGGTTTGTTCTACCACTGCCAGGACCTGCCCTGCCTTTACAGGTTGGCCCACCCGGGCCTGCATGGATCTTATAATTCCATTCAAAGGGGTGACCACTAAGGCCTGACCAGTTGGACTTGGAATAATGGTTCCAAAAAGATGACTGCTTTCTGTAAAAGTACCCTTTGTCAATTTCTGGGTATAAATATCAAAAAGGAACTGTGTTTCCTTAGGGATGTCAACAATGTTTGAAAAAACATTTCCAGATGTCCCGCCACTATGATCATCATCACCATGCGCCACTGTGGTTTGAAACGGAATAGAACATCCGATCAGGATCAGTATCACAGAAAGCATGGTTTTACCTCGTATGGTATTTCTTTTCCTGAAAAGCAAACCAAGTCCTAACCCTACAAGTAGTGCAAGAACCACAATAAACCAATTGCTTCCGGCAATCCAGGAGGTGGATGAATGATCATGCTCTTCTGCTATTTCTACACCTACATCAACATGCTCCAGCAAAAGTAGATCTGGTCCAAGTAGGCCATTAATACTGACCGCTAAGGAATATGTTTGTTTCGTCGGAAAAGTGGAAGCTATTGAATACGTGCCATTTCCTTCCTGATGAATGTCAAAAGAAATCGATGGATCTTCCTGAGCTGTGATTTTAATATCAGCATCATTGACCGGTTTGTTAGTAATAAAATCACTGACAAACAAAACAAGCTGAGCCGCTTTACCAGGCGTCAGCGGTTCATAGCGCAACAGTAATTCATACTTATCAGAAGAGATCTCCGTTGAAAAATACTGCTGGTTGATGGTCGCACCAGTTGGCTTTTCTTCTGCATGCGTATGGTCATCGCCGCCACCGCCCAGCAAGGGATTAGAATACATCACTCCTCCCAACACAAGGGATATACAGGTGATTAAATGGTGTGTTTTCATTATTGACCGATTAAGTATTGTAAAGTGATAAGGGACTGATTATATTTTTTTAACAACTCAAGGTATTGTTGTCGTACTTCAAAAGCATCCGACAAGGTTGTGATATATTTGATGTAATCATATTGACCGGCTTCAAACATCCTGGTGGCTGCCTGCGTCAGTTCGTTTGCCTGGTTAAGGCCTTCTGATTCATAGTAACTCATCGCAGATTGTTGGATGAACGCATCACTTTTTGCATTATTCCATTGATGCGAAAGTTCCTGCATACCAGCCGCCGTCGTATATTTTGATATGGTCAGTTTGGTTTCCGCTGCTTTAATCGTTGTACCATATTGCCAGAACCAGAGTGGAACTGAAAGTCCGAACCTCAAACGATTACCGAATGGCGTATCCTTTCCAGCCTGATTGAGGTACCCAATGGTGAAATCTGGAAATACTTTACTTTTTTCAAGTTGAATACCCTTTTCACTAACCATTTCCGCTTGTTGGTAATACGCCATGATCGGTGTATTTTCTTTTAGCGTTTGATCAATAGAATCCGTTGTCAACAGAAAAGTATTTATGCCTTTCTCCATGAGCGTAGGCTCAATATTGTTTGTCATACCGGCATATAGCTGCACACGCTCCATGCCCTTTTGTATTTCCATACGGGCAGCAAGAAAACGGGAGTGGACCTCCGCATACTTCATTCCGGCATAGGTCTTTTCTACGACATCAATTTGACCTGCAAGTTGTTGTCGGGTCGCGGTCTTTGCCAGAATTTGATACAAGCTATCTTGCACTTTTAATTGCTGTGCGGCGGCTATGGCATACTGCCATTCGAGATAAGCTGACTTAATTTTCCATCGCACATCTGCTTCCGTTAACGTTTTGGATTTTTCTGACAATAGGCTTTGTTGCGCTGCCAGTTTTTTTTGTTTGACATATACTGTTGGGAATTCAAAAGACTGCTGAACACCGAGTGCCATGAACTCACCTGTCGGACTTTCGAGGATGAGTTCAGGATCAGGGATATGCGTGGCCGTCTTTTGCATGAGGCGATCATGCTCGATCAATGTGGCTGCAGCCATGATTTGATAGCTGCTATCCATTGCGCGGATGATCACTTCCTCCACCGTAAGCTTTTGTTGGGCTGCTAAGTGCAGTGCAGAAAGTATCAGTATACAAAAAGTAAAACTGACTTTACCATGTACCATAAGATGTGATTTTCAAAAAAAGTGATCCAGCTATAGGGGTAGCAAGCATGAATATATACTCATGGCAAACGTTACGCTCAACAGGCTGGCTATTGAAAAGCGTACGTCAGGCTAGGATATAGGAAGGAGGCCCCCTTAAGGAAGGTGCTGATGTAGCAGGTGAAATATATCGAGGAGGGCTCTCTGGAAAGTGAGCGAGGACATCATCGAGTATGATGCTTCTGTCTTTCAGGCAGATGGTTTCAATGATTCCGGATAAACTGTATTGAAATGTAGTATCAATCCATTTTACGCCTGGTCGGACCATCGCATTTCCAAACTCAGGGGAATGCACAAAATGGGCTGTGTGCCCATGTCCATCGGCATCATGGTGATGGTCTGTGGTCAGGTGTTCAGCATGATGGGCATTAAACCCGTGATGCAAACTCAGTGGACCATCGTGAGCAGAAAAGTGGTGGTGATGGGGAATGACCGCATGCAAGACCAACAGTAGATAAGCCGGTAGTAAGCATAATACGATCAATCTTTTTCTGCGCATAGGGCCTAAAGATATGGTTTTTAGCGGGTTGTCGGAATAAAATGCCAAGTTTGTCAGGAGGCAAGGAATGTAGAACGTTGAAAACAGTCTAGCCAGTACGTGGTTGTAGATTCATTTCTCTTTAGTATCATTGCCGCCGATGGAGGACAGAATCATAGACCGGTATGAAGGCGATGCCCCCGGTCCGCTGTTGATATGTATAGGTGGTATGCATGGAAACGAGCTAGCCGGTATTCTGGCGATTAAAGAAATCTTCCGTCTGCTTGACATTGAAAAAGGCTTCAATCCCGGCTTCCGCTATCATGGCTCCTTTGTAGGGATACTTGGTAATCTTCCGGCCATCCGAAAAGGGCAGCGATTTATAGACCGGGATCTGAACCGCATGCTCCTCCCTGAAGAGTTGGACCGAATTAAAAAAACACCTCAAGAACGTTGGACATCAGAAGATCGGGAGTGCATTGAACTGATTGAGACTATCGAAAAAGAGAAAAGGAGATATACGCCCTCCGCTTCTCTTATTCTCGACCTCCACACGACCACTGCGGATGGAGGCATCTTTACCATCGCGGATGATGATACGATGAGCCGCAATCTCGCCAAAGGGCTTCATGCCCCGGTGATCCAGGGATTTGAAGATAAATTAAAAGGAACGACACTTGGTTTTTTCAACAGGCCTGAGCGGGATTCCTTTTGTATAGTTTTTGAAGGTGGCCAGCATCAGGATCCGGAAAGTGTCTATCGGACAGCTGCCGCGATCGTGAATTGTATGCGAACGATCGGGTCTGTACATTCACGTGATGTGGATCATCGGCATGATGGCATGCTCATCAGTATCTCTGCCGGTCTGCCTAAAGTCACCAAATTGATTTATCATTATCGGGTAGGACCTTACGAACAGTTTGTGATGAATCCGGGGTATAAAAATTTTGACTCCTTGAAAGAAGGAGAAATCGTGGCTCAAAACGAACATGGTCCGATTGCTTCACCGGTCAATGGATTGATCTTGATGCCCAAATATCAAGCCCTCGGGGATGATGGGTTTTTTATCGTGGAAGAGGTGGAATGATTTTTAATTGCGGATATCATTCACACCAAACAACGTCAGCTGACCTCTGTTGCGCAACGCATTGCCTGAACCCAAGGCGCGATGTAAATCACAATCACTTAAAATCAATGTGCCACTGTTGTCTATTGCACTCCCGTTAGCAGCTGTGCCGCCTGATATTTTCAGGTTTTGAATCTCTACCGTATTTCCTGAGGGTATATTGAGCACACGGTTGATGCCAGAGGCTTTTACTTCAATATTTGATCCGGCGGTGGCCATCCATTTCCAATGTCCATTGGCGGTCATCTGCGAAGAATTGACGGTGATGATTTGGTTGTTGAGTGTAGTGGCAAATACTATATTTTCGCCATCATCTACGCAACCTGATACATTGCGTAGTGTACCATTTCCGGCATCGTCAAGCGTGCTGGTAACAAGGTTGCATTTGATATCGAGCGCATAATCTTCTACTTCGCCATAATTGAAAGTTCCGCACGAAGAGGAAGGTGTTGCGTTATACCGCATTGCCACTCTCATGCGCGTAATCGCTTTGACGGCTGTAACCGGTATCGTAATCGTCCCTGATACAGATGAGGTGGATGGCCCTGCAGAAAAAACCTGCTCACCACTATCTGTAAAATCACCATCCTGATTATAATCAATCCAAACTTTATAATATTCGTTTCGTGCACTCTGAAGAAACCCTGGAGTAATCTGAATTGGATAACTACCTCCGCGTGATACAGTGATCGGTGGGTTCATATTATCGCTGTAGGAAGATGAACCAGATGGATTTGCATCGCCTGCAAAAGTCACATTGGAGATCCATTCTGTAAAAGGATCCCTTCCGGAAGCAGTGCAATAAAAAGGCCCGCTATAACAAGTCCGTGTCAAAGTATAGGTACCCTGCTGGCCTCCCCAACCCTGAACGAAAATGTAGTAGGTGGTACCCACTACCGTCGGAAAAGAAATCAAACTGCTTGTGTAACAAAAATCATCTATGCCGGTGACGCAGGTGAGATTACTGCATGTGCCCTGGTAAGCATTAAGTTGGGTGTCATAATTAGATTGAGAGCAAGTAGCAATAACAGTATTCAATCCATCTCCTACAAAGGTATACCACATGCCTGGCGCTTCAACTGCTGCCACGCAGGAGGGTAATCCCGGATCGGGTAAAGCCCCCAGCGTACTACCTGAAAGAGAGGCTCCACAAGGAAGGCTGAACGCATTGGTACAAAAATCGCCCGGCAACGGCACCAAGGTTGTAAAACTTTGGGATGAACAGTTAGTGATATCTCCTCCTGACCAGTAAGGTGTGATCTTGACATAAAGTGTGGTGCCGTATGGAAATAATGACGGATGATCATAGGATGTAACATTTCCTACATCGAGAAGATTGACGATATCTGTGCCATTAAGGGTAGTACCTATAGAAATCTTATACCCTGTCTGGTTTCCTGGTGAATGTGACCAGGTGAGGACTGCATCGGCAGGAATCGCCGTTGCTCCATTCTGGGGATATATAAGTGCTGTGCAGGAAGGAGCTACGTTTGCATCTGTAGTAAATGATTGATTCGTGCAACCTACAGCATTACCTTCCGTATTGTAAGGAACGATTTTGACATAGATGGTCGTAGCAAATGGAAATGGATTGGCAGGATTGTAAATCGTAACAAGCCCCACGTCCACATTATTCAGGATACTTCCGTTAGTAGGTGTTGTACCGATGGTCAACCTATACCCGGTGGCTCCGTTGGCGCTCGTCCAGAATAAATCGTGGTTGATATCAATATTTGTGGATCCTGGTACAGGGAGGGTCAGTGTAGTACAATCAGGCGGTCCGCAGATGCCTGTATTGCAATTGGCATTATTGTATTTATTTCGAATGAGATCTCCGGGCTGGGGGCCAAATCCATTGGCGAAATTGATACCAACTCCGCTGACGAGATGGCAATAACTCATGATCGTCCCGCTTTCCGGAAGAGGTCCTGTGCAACCCTCGCTATATCCTGCGGTCGGACCACAGCCATCGATAGCAGTACTATTACTATTCCATGCACAGGCATGTGTATGGGGAGATCCCATATTGTGACCCATCTCATGCGTGACCACCTCAACGCTCCAGGAAAATGTAGGCAAGGGTACAATGTTGGTGGACAGACTGGCGCTAAATGCCACTTGATTTGAATTCGAGCACAAGACATCGAGAAAAGCTATACCTCCACCTAGTGTACGTGTACTGAGCAAATGTGCAAGTCGTCCGTCATACGTCAGCGTATCGATGTGATCACGGAAGGCGTACAATACAGCTGATATACTTGAAAGGCCGGCAAACGGATCACTGGATGTATAGACAAATACATCTGACACCGCCACAGGGATGTTTTCATTTTCATATAAGGCTATCACTTCATTCCATAGTTCGGCAACCCATTCTTCCGTATTGAATACACTGGATCCGTTGTCCTGGTAGGATTTAAAATCGCACTCGACATATACTTCAACACAGGTACCACTCATCCGCTGAGTAGCGCCCGGAGATTCTCCAGCCTGTGGGTGATTGCTTACATCTTCAGCAAAGCAATTCACATCTTTTGGTATCAGGATGTCTAGATCATTGATAAGTACATACTGGTGACCGGAAGTTTGCTGGATACGCCTGCTGCCGCTTTGATCGGCAAATAAGATCTGGATTCGCTCTTCAAATACGCTGACGATAGCCAGTGAATTCGGATCACCACTGATGATCCCTCTGTAAAACTGATGATCGGCATCTGGCGTAAAAACCCTGCCATCGCTTGTCTTTATTTCTGCCTGTTGACTAAAGACATCGGCCCGATAAAGATCGAGATGAATATTTAATGGATCAGGTAACCGAAGGCGGATAAGCCCGGCATCAGCATTCCTGATGGCATCCAGTACTTCAGGGCTGATGATCAGGCTATAGGCATTGTCGACATATTGACTGATCTCCTCTTTAGCTGGGTTGGCAGCGTTAAAAAGCGTAAAAGTTTCCGGCTGTTTGCCTGCAAAAAGTGCTAAGGTTTTGCTCGCTATTGGCTTCTGGGCCATTGTAAAAGACAATACAAAACACAATCCCGCCCAGACAAAGGTTATTCTTCTCATAGTAACTAACTTCATCAAAAACAATGCCCTCCTTAGAGGTTTAAGGTTAGGTTCGTTCCAGGGTGGTATGGGGGGAGTGCAATAGAAAGGGAGCCAAAAGTAGCAAAATAGACTGAATAGTATTACTTTTTCACCCTAAGTTCCGAGGTTGATTAAGGGGGTGGGGGCAGCCTTTTACCGGCCTAAAATACCGGACGTATTGTTTGACGTGCAGAATGGGCTGTTTCTCTATTCACCGCTGGTATTGTTAATGATCGTAGGTATTTTTTTGGGTCTCCGTAAAAAGAATTTTCAGGCTCCTGCAACACTGATTATTTTTTCAATTGCCACGTATATGTTTGCCAGCTGGTGGGCATGGTGGTTTGGTGGTGCTTTTGGTCACCGTTGTTATGTTGAATACTATGCATTACTAGCCTTTCCGTTGGCAGGTTTGTATGAGTGTATCGCTGGATTCCTTTTTATCGAGTGATGAGGCAGTTGCCTATTACAAGCAACCTTCACAACTCTACACCCTCACTCATAGCTCACAACTTACATTACCTATTCCACAAATGGTTCTTCCTTTTTACGCTGTTTTGCAAAGCGTACATAATGATAGATCAATACGGTAAGACAAAGGAGTAATCCAAAGTATTCTCTGGCGAGTTCGATATGTGGGGTTGAAGCCTGCATTTCACCAAGTATACTTGGCATGCCGTCACCAATCCATTGGGCAAATGTCGGGAACTTGCGAAAGAGCTCAAAGACCACAGCGGCCAGTCCAAGTAGAATGGACCACATGTTGTACATGTTAAATGCCGCAAAGCCGGAGATGATGCCTATGCCACCATAGACTAATACCCAAAACATGATATCATCCGGAGTATCGTTGAATTGCACTGCGGCAAAAAGGAGGAAAAGGACGGCCAGGATGAGGTTGAAGATTTTCATTGTTATATAGCCTGATTGAAAAGATGATATTATTTTCTTTATTTCCTCCTTGCCTTTTCCCAGGCCCAAGCCGACCGCATTATAGATTGGATATCCTGAGAAGGTTTCCATCCCAGCTGATCTGATATTCGTTGGTTGTCGGCATAGATGGCGCCTACATCGCCTACACGGCGTGGGCCGATCTTGTGTTTGACACTGATACCGGTAGCTTCTTGAAAAGCAAAAATAGCTTCGAGGACAGTGACGCCCTCACCTATACCCACATTAAAGACTTCGTAGGCATGTTGATTTTTTCTTTTCAGGAGATGATCCATCGCGAGGGTATGCGCCTTGGCCAGGTCCATGACGTGTATATAATCGCGGATACAACTTCCGTCCCGAGTGGGATAATCATCCCCAAACACCATGAGCTCATCGCGAAGTCCTATCGCCGTTTCTGTTATCACAGGGACTATGTTCGTGGCTTTTTGTGTAGGTGATTCGCCAATCAGACAGGAAGGGTGTGCACCTGCTGGATTAAAGTAGCGAAGAGAAATACCTGACTTATCTGTTTTGGTTTTGAAAAACTGATCGTATAGAATCTCCCCTGTTTGTTTGGTGGCACCGTAAGGATTTTCTGCGCGGCCCATCGGTGTGTCTTCTGTCACAGGAAGTTTTGTGGGTGTACCATATACTGTGCAGGAAGAAGAAAATATCAAATGAGGAATACCCAGCTCTTCCATGAGCTCCATGGTCGTCAAGGTGCTACCGATATTATTTCGGAAATAACGTAATGGATGGTAGACAGAATCCTCTACACTTTTGAGCGCTGCGAAATGGATGATGCCATCGAAATGGCTTTGCCCCATGATCGCTTTGATAGCTTCCTCGGTTTCGCTGAGATCAACATTGATGTTGTGGACTTTTTTTCCGGTAATCGCTTTAATGCCATCAAGGATATCAAATGATGAATTAATCCCATTGTCGACGGACACGACATCATATCCGGATGAAATCAGGTCTACAATAGTGTGGCTGCCGATGTATCCGCATCCTCCGGTGACCAATATTCTTGCTGTACTCAATTTAGAAGGTTAGAAGGTGAGAAGGTAAGAAGGTAAGAGGGTGAAAAGGTAAGAGGGTGAGAAGGTAAGAAGGTAAGCGGATTTGAAAGTTAATGTTAATGAAAAAGTGGGATCAGTAGGCAATACTAGGGAAAGATTTTGGATTGTACATTTAATAAATTCTTTTGAGCATGAAGTAAAAAACAGTTGAGCTTAGGTTGCACCTAAGCTCGCGTACGTCGAATCAAAAAAAGCTATATAAGGTAAGAATCTTGCAAGCCGTTTTCAACGGCAGGTGAAAAGCATGCATTTCGCCCACGCCCTACATCCGCTATTGTTTTGCCCTCGTTTATTTCGGCTACGCCGATAAACGATCCCTGTGTTCTTCAGTCGGTTGTTTCTGCGAAACAGCACGCTTCCGAAACCCCGGGTTCTTGGAGGTTTTTTCACAATCAACACATAAACTCATAAGCCTATAAGCCCATAACCTCATAACCCCCCGCAGCAAATGCCTTGCATTTGGCGGGATTCTTTTTTTTTCAAAAAAAAGAATTACAGTGTACCAACATTGAACACCGTTCAATATATTTGCAGCGTAATTTTAATTAATACTGTAATAAAATGGGCATTTCAGAACGCAAAGAAAGAGAAAGAGAGGGAGTTAAAGAGCTGATCCTCACTGCTGCACGCGAAATATTCCTGGCCGAA
>JBBRDL010000103.1:0-13760 GCA_038203965.1 Chitinophagales bacterium
ATCTTCAATCTTGAATATTCGCTGACTACGTGTGACTCTGCAGACAATTTCTTCTTCATCCTTGATTTTGATTTCGCAAACATCGGAGTTGAAGGCTTCAATGTTGTAGGTAACGGAAATGAATATGGCAATTTCAGCTATGCGAATGTACCTGTGCAGATAGGTCCGTTTCCATCAAATAATACAGCTTATGAGTTCCTCGTATTTGACGAAGCAAATCCCGGTTGTTTTGATGTCATTAGTCCAGGTGTAGTTGAATGTCTTGTTTCCACAACACCGGTAGATTTTGATGAGTTCTTTTCTGTTTTTAACAATGGAACGATCCCGGGGATTTATGCAAAGAAGGATATCATTCTTTCCGTTTATAATGTAAATGGAAAAAACGTACTCTATCACTTCCCGCTGTCTGCAGATGAAATATATGAATTGAATACACAGCCGGCAGGCCTCTACATGGCCACTTTGATGAACGGTGTAAATATCTGGTCTGTCAAACTGGTTAAATCCGGAAATTGACAATTAATTAAATAAAGAAATAAAAAGGGGCTTATTGAGATCAGTAAGCCCCTTTTTATTTCTTTATGAAAATCACCAGGTCAGAGTGGAATATTACCATGCTTACGTACCGGTCCTGTTTTCTTTTTATTGGCAAGGATGGTAAATGCTTTTATTATTTTTCGTCTGGATTCTTCCGGCATGATGACCTCATCGATAAAGCCTCGCTCGGCAGCTTTGTACGGATTGGCGAACAACTCAGCATATTCCTTTTCCTTTTCAAGTAAAGTGGCCTGGGGATTAGCTGCACTTTGAATTTCTTTTTTAAAAATAATCTCCGAAGCTCCTTTCGCGCCCATGACAGCTATCTCTGCTGTCGGCCATGCAAAATTCATGTCCGCTCCAATATGTTTTGAATTCATCACATCATAAGCTCCTCCATACGCTTTACGTGTGATCAGCGTGATCCGCGGCACTGTCGCCTCACTAAATGCATATAGTAATTTTGCTCCATGTTGGATAATGCCATTCCACTCCTGATCTGTACCGGGTAAAAATCCGGGAACATCCACTAATACAAGCAACGGAATATTGAAACAATCACAAAAGCGTACAAACCTTGCCGCTTTGCGTGAAGCATCTGTGTCGAGCACACCTGCAAGATGCCACGGTTGATTAGCGACAATACCAATGCTTCTCCCTCCCATCCTTGCAAATCCAACAATCACATTGCACGCGAAATGTTCATGTATTTCCATAAAACTATCCGGATCTGCCAGCTGCGTTATAACATGCTTCATTTGATAAGGTGTTGAAGCACTCTCGGGCATGATAGTAGCCAGCGATGGCCTCAATTCATCTTCTGGGGTAAAGGCAAGATTGGCTGGCCTAGACTGGTTGTTTTGGGGCAAATAACTTAAGAGCCTGCGAATCTGCCTGATACAATCCACATCATTGGAGGCGGTCAGATGAGTGACTCCTGATTTGGTGGCATGGGTCATCGCTCCACCCAGTTCTTCACTGGTTACTTCCTCATTGGTCACTGTCTTCACTACGTTCGGTCCGGTCACAAACATGTAAGAACTTCCCTCGACCATGATCGTAAAATCCGTCATTGCAGGACTATACACAGCACCACCTGCACAAGGGCCCATGATGGCACTGATCTGGGGTACCACACCCGAGGCTCTGACATTTCTGTAAAAAATATCAGCATATCCTCCGAGGGACCTGACTCCTTCCTGAATACGGGCACCACCGCTATCGTTGAGCCCAATCACCGGCACCCCATTTTCAATTGCCATATCCATAATCTTACAAATCTTCTCCGCATGGGTTTCAGAGAGGGCGCCACCAAAGACAGTAAAATCCTGCGCATAAGCATAGACCAGTCGCCCTTCTATGGTACCATACCCTGTCACAACACCATCTCCGTAAAACTGCTGCTGGTCCATCCCAAAATCCGTCGTGCGGTGTATCACCATCAGCCCGATTTCTTCAAAACTGTTTTCGTCAAAAAACAACTGGATTCGCTCACGGGCGGTAAGTTTTCCCTTTGCATGCTGCTGATCGATCCGGTCTTGGCCACCGGCTAAATAAGCTTCAGCCTGCCTTCTGTGTAATTCCATTGTCTTTTTATTCATACTCTTGGTAACTTAGCCGCAAATTAAATAACATATCCGTAAAATATGAATAGTCTTACATCCACGCTTCCATTATCTACACTTGTCACTGAGATGCAGGAATCTGCGACACTCAAGATGGCCAAAATGGCCCGTGAACTCAAAGCCCAGGGAAAAGACGTGATTGACTTGAGTCTCGGTGAACCAGACTTTGATACGCCTACCCATATTAAGGATGCTGCCAAACAAGCGCTGGATGAAGGCTATACAAAATATACTCCTGTCAATGGCCTATTGGAACTACGCGAAGCCATCGTACGGAAACTAGCCAGGGAAAATGACTTGCACTACACCATAAATCAGATCGTGGTCTCCAATGGCGCCAAACAAAGCGTATATAATCTGTGTATGGCATTACTTGACCCGGGTGATGAGGTCATCCTTCCTGCACCATATTGGGTTTCCTATTATGAAATCGTGAAGATGGCCGGAGGGATACCCGTGATCGCTCAGTCATCTATCGAACAGGATTTTAAAAGCACACCAGAGGAAATAGAAGCGTTAATCACTGATCGCACTAAGTTTATCCTTTTTTCTTCACCATGCAATCCTAGTGGTTCTGTATTTACGTTTGAAGAACTGAAAGCGCTTGCCACCATGCTGCAATCCCATGAGCATGTGCTGGTTATATCAGATGAAATCTATGAACACATCAATTTTACACAACGCCACTTTTCGATAGCCTCGATGGACGGAATGAAAGACCGGACTGTCATCATTAATGGGATGTCCAAAGGTTTTGCGATGACCGGTTGGAGACTTGGCTATACGGCAAGTCCGCAATGGTTGGCTGAAGCCTGCACCAAAATTCAAGGCCAGGTAACCAGTGGAGCCAGTGCATTTGGACAAAAAGCAGCCGCTGTTGCACTTGACTCGGATCTAACCCCTACTCTTGAGATGGTCAAAGCCTTTCACCAAAGAAGAGACCTGATCATCGGATTGCTTGAAAAGATTCCGTTATTACTGGTCAATCGACCACAAGGGGCGTTTTATATTTTTCCAGATGTGTCAGCTTATTTTGGCAAAACCTCCTCCGGAGGTTACCACGTAAAGGATGCAGATGATATGAGTCTTTATCTATTGGCTGAAGCTCGCGTGAGCACAGTTTCAGGCGTTGCTTTTGGCAATGATAAATGTATACGCCTATCGTATGCCACATCGGATTCAAAACTTAAAGACGCTGCAGAACGCATTGCAAAAGCACTTTCGATTTTGAGCTAACTCAACGAACAAGCACAAAGTCTTGCGCAGTATACCGGAGTATCCGTATTCTTTGATTCTCGTAATACAAGGGAACTTTCATCTCTGCCGCAGTAGACATTGGTCGTTTGTAAATTGGCCTGATATCAAAACCAGACGCGAGACCATATTGTGTGGGGTCCATATTGCCTATAAGGCCCTCCTGTCCGTAGTCGGATAAACGATCAGCCAACCACATCATCAGGTCGTAACCAAGAAACGCATTGAGATCAGGTATGATGTGATATTGCTTGAAAAAACGTGTCCTGAAATTTGCGTAATCGGGACTTGATACGTCAATAAACGAGGACATGCTCAAATATAAAGAGAGGCTCTCCATATAATTTGAATTGAGATTGCTGTAACTAACCCATTGGGGAAGACCAAAGACAATTGCCTCCCTTATATCCTTATCTGCGTGAAGTTTTCGCATAAACGAATTGACAAAGGTCTCATCTGTCTTTGAAAAATAGGGCAAAATGAAAATGGTCCCAATTTCATCTGACATCAATGCATGAAGATTTGTATTAATAAGGTCCGGTGACGAATCTTTGATGACAAGCTCCTCAACACGCAGCATATCATTTTTAGTAAAGTGCTGTACCCTGTTTCGTTCTACGACATTGTCACGAGTCACTACATATACCTTCTTGTCTTTCATTTCTTCACTGATGAAATCTGTGATAGCCTGGGCATGGGTACTCAGCCCCGGATAAAGTTGAATAAGAAATGGATTCTCTGTGTCATTCGTAAATGCAGGCAACCATGGTGATACCACCATGATTTCATTTTGCAGGCCAAACGCAGCCAGTGCTTCCAAATCCGCTTTCTCGTATGGACCCACAATAACATCAGCAGCTTTTACCTGAGGCTTCAATATCAGTTTAGCAACAGATGAGATGGCTGGATCTGCATCAAAACTATGGACCTTAACAGGCAGCGCCATGGAATCAATTACGTTCATGGCCATGCTCATACCTGCATAGTATTGAACAAATCGGTTTAGTTTCGGATCCTGATGCTCTGTGAATAAAGGTGTATTAATGGCATTGAAAGGAATAAAAAGTGCGATCTCAGCGATCTCATTCCGGATAGGTTTGTCAGGGCGCACGACCTCATCTGTTACGATAGGGGGTGTGGTATCTTCAACCCACTTAATGGTATCCGTCTTGATGCCGTCACGTGGAACGAGGATCATCTCATCCGTTTTAGGATCGTACTGTAAAACCTTATCTTCCTTTGTCACTGGCGGAGGAACATCTGCCGGTGGTTTTACCACAGCTTTTTTAGGTGTTGAGCAGGCACAAACAGCACATATAACCAGGCTGATCAGGAGTGCTTTATTCCCATTCAATTGTCGCCGGTGGTTTAGTACTGATGTCATATACAACCCTATTGATGCCTTTTACTTTATTGATAATCTCGCTGGATATCTCTGCCAGTATTTCATGAGGAATCTTGCTCCATTCAGCGGTCATACCGTCGACTGAATTCACTGCTCTGAGTGCTATTGCGTTTTCATAACTTCTTTCATCACCCATCACCCCAACGGATAAAATGGGGAGTAGTATTGCACCGGACTGCCAGATTTTATCGTACCATCCGTGCTTGTGTAAGATTTCGGTGTATATCTCATCTGCTTCTTGGAGTGTAGCGACTTTTTCAGGAGTCACATCGCTGATGATCCTGATAGCAAGACCTGGTCCCGGAAAAGGATGTCTTCGAAGAATCTCAGCAGGAACACCCAAGGCATCTCCTACTTTCCTTACTTCATCTTTGAATAACATGCGAAGAGGCTCAACAATCTTAAGCTTCAAATGATCAGGAAGCCCTCCTACATTATGGTGTGATTTGATCGTGGCAGATGGTCCATGTACTGAAATGGACTCAATTACATCCGGATAGATGGTGCCTTGGCCTAGCCATTTTACTTTAGGATATGCAGCAGATTCTTCTTCAAATACTTCGATAAACATTCGTCCGATCGCCTTTCTTTTTAGTTCCGGATCAGTTATGCCTGAAAGCCCATCATAGAATTTTTGTCGTGCATCTATTCCATGCACTTTCAATCCCATGTCGGCATATTTATCCATGACCCGCTGGAATTCATTCTTTCGGAGTAATCCATTGTCGATAAAGAAGCAATGCAATTTGTCTCCAATCGCCTTGTGCAGTAATAATGCTCCAACGGTACTGTCCACTCCACCAGATAAGGCCATGAGCACCTCTTCACCGTTAGTTTTTTGCCTGATTACATCAACGGTCTCTTCAATAAACAAATCGGGTGTCCATCGCTCCTTTAAACCTGCGATACCTCTTAGAAAATTAGAAAGCAGTAAATGACCATCAAGTGAGTGTGTAACCTCCGGATGATACTGCACGCAACAGATCATATTATCATATTGACCAGGCTTGCTGGCATAAGCTGCCACCGGAATACTATCTGTAGCAGCAAGCAATTCAAATCCTTCCGGCATTTCCAGGATGGTATCTCCATGGGACATCCAAACCTGCGATCCTTGCGGGATACCTGAAAAGAAAGGGTGATCGGCTTTTAGAATCTGAAGTCGAGCTTTTCCATATTCTCTTTTATCCGATCGGGCCACTTTACCACCGAAAATATCAGCAATGTATTGGGCTCCATAACAGATGCCGAGGATAGGGACTTTTCCAATCCAGGCCGACAAATCGGGTCGCAATGCATTGGCATCCCTGACTGAAAAAGGGCTACCCGATAATATCAAGGCCTTCACGTCAGTGGGAATAACCGAAGGAAGGGCATGATAAGGTATGATCTCGCTATATATTTCTAATTCACGGACACGACGGGCTATCAGTTGTGTGTATTGTGCTCCGAAGTCAAGAATGAGTACTTTTTCCTTCATCAGGATAGGGCTAGAGTTGTTGAATAGTAGGAATCATTTTAATAATCCCTTTGCGTTTCATCACCGGGTTTATTCTTCCAAGAGACCACGGCCTTCCTTTTTAATTTTTCCTTCTTCAAGCAGTGTTTTCATCAATTTATCCAGAATGCCATTGACAAAATCTTTGCTTTTTGGAGTGCTGTATTCTTTGGAGACATCCACATACTCATCAAGGGTCACCTTGGTAGGGATCGTAGGGAAATAGAGGAACTCCACAAGCGCCATTTTAATGATGATGACATCCAGCACAGCCAGTCGTTCCATATCCCAGTTTTTGAGGGTAGGTTCGATAAGCTTTTCAAGCTCAGGAGCCTGCTCCATGGTCACCTCAATTAATTTTCTGCCAAAGTCAATGACAGTATCATCATCCGGGAGATACTCATCAAAGAATCGTTCGTTAACTTCCGGGAGTTGTTTGATGATCTTTTTGAGGGCACCGATGACCAATGATTTATCTTCCTGCCAGAAAGAATATTGATCATCCACCATTTCTTCAAAAATCTCATTCTTGCGGAGATCCCTGTATATATCCAGCAGGTATTCTCTATGCTTAGCTATATCCACCTCTTCCAGGACATACGATCTATATTCCGGAGACTTGGAAAAGGTATTATAGATTTTCATAAGGAGCTCCTGATCCAGTCTGGAACTGAATAATCGTTTATCGAAATAGCTCCTGAGGGCTTTGTTTTTAGCCAGACTTTGAATTAAATCGTTTTCATAGAGTTTGGCATTCCAGTGAGGATCATCTGCTCCAGGCCTTAGTTTAGCATGGCGCGCATCCTTGTCAGAAACAGCCTGGTGGGCTATTTCCAGGATGAGGAAGAGGTTGAACATGAGGCTTTCGTAGGCCAGGTCGACAGCTTTGTCGTACCGACCGAGCAAATCCTTGTGGCTCACGCCAGGGTCACGATCCAAGGAATACAGCAATTGCATCACTTTAACCCTTATACTTCTCCTGCTTACCATATTGGATGTGCCTCAGATTGATTCAACGAACATTCGCGCAAAAATAAAACTTATTTGATCTTACCCTGCAAAAACGAATAATATTTTTTTTAATGTGATTTTGTCACTTTGGATCCCAATATGGAATTTAGTTTAAAGATACACTTTTAGGGAGTTGTCTGATATGCCACATGGCAATCACTTTGCCGCCTTTGATGTGCACTACACCTGGATTGGACCTTATGATGGTCTTCAACAGGATATCATCAGCCTCATACCAATCATACTTGCCATCAATTGCAGTCCTAAAGGCCTCGAGCTTCTCTCCCCCTGCGCCACCGGCAGCTGCGTAAACTTTAGCACCCTGTTTCATAACATCATCCATCAATGGGTTTACCTTTTCTGTATAGTCGTTTACATACCCTTGATCCCACTGATAAACTTCTCTTACTTCTTTCCGGGAACCAATTTTATCAACATTTCTGACGACCATAACATTATCCGTACCTACCGCCACAGTGTCCATCGTCCAAGTAGTATCTGCCACCATAATTTCTTCAGTGGTTGCTTCGCCGTCCAGTTTAAAGGCCACGATAAGAAACACATGGCCGGAATCTGTCAGGATATCTTCAGCCACATCATAACCATCTGGGCTGATAATTGAGAATTCGCTGAGCTTTGTTGGTTCAATCGTGATTTTGGATTTGATCTGTTCGATGGTCTCCCACTCCTCCTTAGGATACTTCGCCCACTCCTTCATATACACTTCGTAAGGCAAGTCCTTGATTTCCCCCGTCGTCTTATTTTTTAATTTCATGGAAATCACTTTAACAGCCGCAGCAGCTTCCTCCTCAGCTGTCTTCTTTTGATAAAGGTCTGTTCCAACTTTAAAAGGCCTGAAATCAATGACAGGAAGACCAAAATAAAAATTGCGCAGACAAAAAATAAGCAGTAAGACGGTCGTCAGCAAAATCGATATCGATCGCACCTTTGGAGTGAATAACTGATGCATATCCCGATGGCGGAATACAAAATAGAAAGCAGGCACCAATAGCACCAGATCTTTGAAAAAGGAAATTTTTGGTACCAGTTTGATAAAGTCTCCAAAACATCCGCAGTCGGTCACGCGCATATTTGATTCCGTGTAAGGTCCCCATGCAGAAAATTCAAAAAAATTCGATCCACTTGGAACGTATCCAGTCAGGAAAGTAAAACCAGTCAAAACAGTAAAAAACAAAACCAGTAACAAAAACAACCAGCTGGTAAGTTTAGGTCTGTGACCAAGCACCAACATCAAACCCAATACGATCTCAAATATGATCATCGTCACCGAAAAAACCAGTGAAATGCTACTCAAAAAAGGGAACAGCGGTGCCAGAAAACTAGCGGATGTTTCAGCAAAGGTGTATTCAAACTCTGTAAAATACTGCTCCATCTTGAAGGCGGTTCCCATGGGGTCAATAGCTTTCACCAGACCGGAGATGATAAACAATACACCAGTGAAATTCTGGAGAAATGTCATCAGCCAGTTCTTGTGGCCTTTTTTTATTAAGCCAATGATGGCTGTCAGCACTGCCGCTACGATAGCGATATACAGGATGAGAATTTGTAAAGTCATAAGGATTGTTCTTCTAATCGGATTAAAGCAAATACACAATAATTGATGATGTCCATATAATTGGCATCTACCCCCTCAGACACCAGCAGCTGTCCCTTGTTGTCTTCAATCTGTTTGATGCGCAAAAGTTTCATCAGAATGAGATCGGTATAACTACTGACGCGCATTTCCCGCCAAATCTCACCGTAATCATGATTTTTATTTTGGAACAACTGTCGGGTCTCTATGACGAAGATATCATAAAGAGGCATTAATTCGCCGACAGGAATATCCTGCCTGTCGTCAGCCGTCAGGGCATGTTGAATGAGTGCCATCAAGCTATAATTGATCATACCCACATATTCATCTTCCACGCGGTCGCTAACTTTACTTGTACCTTGCTCCTCGATAGTGCGAACCCTGGCCGCCTTGATATAGATTTGGTCTGTAAGAGATGAAAGTCTCAGGATACGCCACGCCGAACCATAATCCTGGTTTTTACGCAGAAAAAGCTCTTTGCACCTGGCCATCATTGCATCGTATTGGATGAGACTTCGTTGCACGGATTGGTATATATTATTGAGTGGATTTTAAGTAAAAGAAGGTGAGTATCAGTCCATAAACTGACCAAACCTGCTGTAAAGATTATCAAAAATTTAATTTTGGCCTGTTAACAATACCTAAAACCGTCCTATAATGGAGTTTCTGTGGTGCTTAGTCGTTACAACCAGCATTGGCGTTGGTTTTAAGCTTTTTTCCCGGTATAAGGTCAACACCTTCAATGCGATCGTCATCAACTACACTGTTTGTCTGGTTCTGGGTACCCTATTGGATCCAGAGGTAGATGTACCCTTTTCCAAAGAAATAATACAGGCTGAATGGTTCTTATTCGATGCGTTACTCGGCCTCCTTTTTATTACAGGTTTTAACTTAACTGCCCAGGCCATTCAGACATCCGGCATTACCTTGACCACGCTGATGCAGCGCATGTCTCTTCTTCTCACAGTATCTTTTACTGTTTTGTTCTTTAAGGAGCACTTTGGATGGCTGGAATTTTCTGGGCTTTTATGTGCCCTTTTAGCTATTGTAGCTATCAATCAGAAAAAATCAACTTCCCTTGAAAAGAGTTCGAGCCCGATACCTATAATCCTGCTTGCTGTGCTGGCATTTGCTGCTTCTATTGAAATCCTGCTTTACTATGTCGAGAAAACAGGTATTGTTGGACATCAGCAAATGGCGTTTACCACCCACGGATTTGGGATCGCTGCTGTCCTTGGATGGCTGGCTATGACCTGGCTATGGATTTCCGGAAAAAACAATCTTAATGGCAGGGATGTGATAGCAGGCATCTTATTGGGCGTACCAAATTTTTTTTCCATCTATCTGCTACTGAAAATGCTCAACCAGGGTTGGAACGGTTCTATCTTGTATCCTTTGTTGAATGTTTCAGTTCTCTTACTGTCCACCTTTATAGCAATAATTATTTTTCATGAAAAGCTAAACAAGCTTAACTGGATTGGAATTGGATTAGCGACTGCTTCGATTCTTCTTATTTCCTATTCGCACAACACTGCCTGATGGAAGATCGCTTTACTACGTTGAAATCTCCTTCTGAAGGGTATTATATGGATCGGGGAAGCAAATTTCTAGCTTATGCATTTCCTGTGCAAACAGAGGATGATGTCATGGCCATCATGCACCATATTAAAAAAGAACATCCAAAAGCACGCCACTATTGTAGCGCTCTCAGGTTATTTCCGGATGCTTCTCTCGAACGCTCCAATGATGATGGCGAACCATCAGGTTCTGCAGGCAGGCCGATTCTGGGACAGCTCATAAAAAACGATCTCACCAATATTTTCTTAGTTGTCGTCAGGTATTTTGGTGGGACAAAGCTTGGGATACCAGGGTTGATAGAAGCCTACAAAACAAGTGCCTCCAATGCAATTGAAGGGGGCGTATTCATCGAAAGGAATGTGTTTTCAAAAATCCTTTTTACCCTTCCCTATGAATCACATCCACATTTTTTGAATTATTTCAAACAACATGATATCCCTGTGTTTGAGGAATCCTTTTCAGACAAAGCATCGCTGACGATAGGGCTTAGAAAATCATCCGCAAAAGAACAATTAATAAAATCCCTTCAAGAATACAGTAAGATGGATTTTGATCAACTGGAGGACTACACCAAATATCTTGGTATCACAGTCAACTTCCTTGAACAAGAACAAATCCTATAATGCATAGCGTAATGGACCCATACCTGCACCCTCAACATTCTGTCAATAATTCACAGTATTTTGCACCGACATGAAACTCATCGGGCTCACAGGAGGCATAGGTTCAGGCAAATCAACAGTTGCAGGATTGTTTCGTACGCTTGGCATTCCAGTGTATGAATCAGATCTGCATGCCAAATCCATAATGCATGGTGACGAAGTTGTACGACAAAAAATCACCAATCTTTTTGGAGTTGCCTCGTATACGAAGGACATGACACTAAACCGCGCATGGATTGCCGATCAGGTTTTCAATAATCCTGCGCTCCTTAAGCAACTCAATGAGATCGTTCATCCTGCGGTATATCAAGATTTAAAAGGATGGGCTGCTGAAGAATCGCATCAAGGCGCGCCTTATCTCCTTCAGGAAAGCGCCATACTGTTTGAAGAAAACCTTGCCTCACGCATGGAATCAAACATACTCGTAGTTGCTCCCGAAGAAATCAGGATAGATCGTGTGATGAAGCGGGATAATGTATTAAGGGATGAAGTAATAGCCAGGATAAAACATCAATGGCCTGATACAAAAAAGATCCCGTTTTCAGATTATGTCATTTACAATGATGGCGCCAGGTCATTGATTGAGCAGGTCATGGATATTGATAATATGATCAGGATAGAAGTAAGAGAGTAAGAGGGGTAAGAGAGTGAGAGGGGTAAGAGAGTAAGAGGTGAGTGTCGTGTGTTGTGTGATGTGGCACGTCAGACATGAGTGTCTTTTTTGCAGGCGCAGTCTGCATCCATCGACTTTTTTTTATAAAAAAAACAGTCGATGTCGGTAGCCTCCGGCTACCGACTGATAAATCATAGATATTAAAGTCCATTTCGAATCTGTGTCAGTAGCCTCCAGGCTACAGGTGAGAATCATGGGTTATGTTTTGTCCATATTCTTGATCATTCATACCCACTTCCCTTTGTAAAGGGGAGTTGAGAATTATTTCATTATCAAAAAAACTTAAACATCTCCCCCTTTCAGGGGGCAGGGGGTTAGAGGGGCTAAGCATCAGCGGCAATGTGGTCCAGTACAAATCACCTAACCAACGTCACATCCCCATACCTCACTTCACTGTGTCCATCATTAAAAACAACGATCATTCTATACGTAAACACGCCCGGATTCAACGCTTCCCCTTTCATCTTACCGTCCCAGGATACCGAAGGATCATTGGGTAAGAATTGCTCTGCACTGAAGACCAGATTGCCCCAGCGATCATAAATGTTGAAGAGTGATATCTCGTCTACGCCATCATCGGCGCTGATCATCACTACATCATTGATACCATCCCCGTTTGGTGAAAAAATATTAGGAATGTAGACTCTGTAATCCGTCGTCACAAAAACGGTGAGGCTGTCCTTATCAGCACAACCATCCGCTGTTGTCACTGAAACTGTATAAGCCGTTGTGATAATCGGTGCCACGATCTGTGTCAGACAGTTAGCACAACCGATACTATCTATGCCTGTCCATATCAATGAGGCCAGCGAATCAAACGGCAGGTTGATGATGGCTTGAAGTAGTGCGGAGTCTCCAACAGCAATGGATTGATTTTCTCCCAGTTCTACATTGACCATCAAAGGCACATCGATGGAGATGATCTCAGTAGCACTGCAATCATTGGCGTCTAATGAAGTGATCTGATATATTCCCTCATCAAGTCCGGTGAAAACAGCAGAAGCCTGAAACGTTGTGCCATCAATCGAATAGGTAAACGGTTCTACACCACCACTTGGCATTACAGTAATGCTACCCAACTGGCTATCAAAACAATCAGGCTCCGATACTTCAAAGCCGATCATGAATACATCAGGTTCAGTCAATGTAATTGTACCATCCGTCATACATCCATTGCCATCTGTGATGTCCACATCGTAATCCCCTGCGCTGAGAGCTGTGATCATCTGCGTCATGCCATTAGTTGACCAGAGATACGTATAAGGTTCTTCACCACTCAAATTTGCTATCGCACTGCCATCCAAACCTCCCGTACAACTGATATCAAAACCATTGTAATCAATGGTCGATTGCACTGTCAGCACAGGCAAAGGATAAAGTGATGTAGTCTGAACCACCAGGCTATCACATCCATCCTGACCTGTCAACACATTTTCAATACTTCCGACTTCTGCAGGATCACATGTGTTGAAATTGAATAGTGTAGTTTCTGCCAGCAACAATGACACAGTGCGTGTCACGATACTATCGCATCCGTATTGATTGAAATGCGTAGTGATAAACATACCCGCCTCTGAAGACTGGCATGTGGTTTCATTTAGAAAGGTTTGATCCGATGGAAGCAACGTGATTATTTCTGTGATGATGCTATCACAACCAAACTGATTGAACAATTGCTGCACAAAAACACCCGTATCGGCAGGGTTGCAACTTGATGATAATAGATCTATCTGATGACTTATATTGAGTGTCACCATCTTGGTCACCATACTGTCACAACCAAACTGATTGATATGCTGTGTCACGAATACACCCGTATCTGCCGGTGAGCATGATGATGTACTGATCCATATAGAGTCTTGTTCGCTGAATGTCACTGTCATGATGATCAGGCTGTCACATCCATCCTGTCCTGTCAGCTGA
>JBBRDL010000104.1:0-13652 GCA_038203965.1 Chitinophagales bacterium
ACATTGGAGCTTATCCCGGAAACAAAACTGTCGGGACTACACAAACTTTTGCCAGGAGGCAATATGTAGTTCGCCGGACGGATACGATATAAAAGGACGCTTTTTATATCCCCACATAATGGTAGTTCAGCGGGCCTTTGATATCCATCAGTTTTTCTTTAGTTGCGTGCTCTTACCTTTCCGTCGTCTTGATATCAAAATGACCAAGGAGTTCGTATATACTCGTTGTCTACCCCTTTATCAAGAAGGTGTGTAGCAAAGCTATGCCGGAGTATTTGGAAGGTTACCTTTTTATATATTCCTGCCGCCTGATAACTGCTCACTTTTCATGCTTCGACTGCCCAGTACATCGCTTTTCATTTTTCATTTTTCATTTTTCACTTATCATTTACCATCCCTATCCCAGTATACGCCCCCGGCGTCAACCGCCTCATTTCTTCTTTCACCTCCTCACGAATGTCAAGTGACGCAATAAAATCATGAAGGTGCTGCTTGCTGATTTGTTCTTTTCCGCGCGTAAGCTCTTTCAGCAATTCGTATGGATTGGGTACGCCCTCCCTGCGCAGAATCGTCTGTATGGCTTCAGCCAACACAGACCAGTTTGCATCCAGATCGAGCTGAAGTTTATGCTCATTGGCAGAAATTTTTTTCATTCCTTTCTGGATAGAAAGCAGGGATATGTAACTATGGGCAACAGGAACGCCAATATTTCTCAAAACGGTACTATCCGTAAGATCACGTTGCAGCCTGCTGACAGGTAGTTTATCCGCCAGATGTCCGAATAGGGCATTAGCAAACCCAAGATTCCCCTCTGCGTTTTCAAAATCAATCGGATTGACTTTATGCGGCATGGCTGAAGATCCCACTTCATTTGGATTCGCCTTCTGCGACAAGTAATTCATGGAGATGTATGTCCACACATCTCTGCAAAAATCGATCAGGATCGTGTTGATGCGCATGCTGGCATGACAGAGTGCTGCCAACTGATCATAGTGCTCTATCTGTGTCGTATAGTGATATCGCTTCATGCCCAGATACTTAGAGGTGAAGTTGTCCGCCCATTCCAGCCAATTGACAGCAGGAAAGGCGGCCACATGAGCATTGAAGTTGCCCGTAGCTCCGCCAAATTTTACTTTCAGATCTATGTTCTCCAGTTGCTCTATCTGAGCGTCAAGCCGTTCTACAAATACCATCAGTTCTTTACCGAGTATCGTTGGAGACGCAGGCTGCCCATGTGTATGCGCCAACATAGGCATGTATTGAGTCTGGATCGCAAACTCCATAATATCCTGCCTGGTTGATTTTAAAGCGGGTATCAGTTGCGTTTGATAAGCTTCCCTGATCATCAACGGAAAGGCACTGTTGTTGATATCCTGCGATGTCAGCCCGAAATGCACCCATTCTTTGTAAGTATGCATTCCGAATCCATCAATTTTGTCTTTGATGAAATATTCAATCGCTTTGACATCATGATTGATTTTTGCTTCCGATTTTTTAATGGCTTCTGCATCCTGATCCGAAAATGCGGTTACAATCGCTCTTAATCCATCTTTGTCTTTTTGTGAAAGTGTTCCATTAGGGATCACGCCGGTTTCTATCAAAGCTATCAGGTATTCCACTTCAATATGGCACCTGTACTTCATCAAAGCTGCTTCTGAAAAATATGGAGCCAGAACCGCTGTTTTATCTGCGTAGCGGCCATCAATCGGGGATATATTGTGTAGCATGATTAATTTGTCTGGTGGCGAAAATACGGATTTCGCTCGGCAAAAGGTTGAGAGCGGAGGTGCTGTCAGGAGAAAGATTTTGTGCCCCATCGAAATCCCAAATCTTCGGTTTGATTATTTCTCACCCCTGTGTTCTTCCGTTTCATTGCTTGCAGCAATATCGCTCCAGAAACCCGGGTGTAACATTCATTAACCCGGGGTTGAGCAGCACACAGGCGCTATTCTGAGCTGGCGGACATGGAAGTGCGGAAGGCAGTCGAAGTGGGGAAGAAATTGCCTGAAAGCCATTTCGATGGGGTATAATTCGAAGGCCACAGCGGGAAGAAGCGACTAGCAGGTTGCAAAGACAAATGATATAGAGGCAGGCTGCAGTCTGTCTCTATATCATTCGCCTTCACCTTCCCCTCAGCCTTCGCCTTTTTTAAACACCTCCGGATCTATTTGCGTAAACACCCCATCTTCATCCGTCTCCTTGGTATAGGGAATCGTAATCGTCGTCGTGGTACCAACACCCGTTTCACTGTGGATCGAAATCTCACCTTTCAGAAAGTTGACCCGCGCGGCAACATTTTCGGTACCCATGCCCTTTTTAATTTCTTTGGGATCATAGCCTAACCCATCATCTTCCACCATGATCTCAAGGTCTTCTTCATTGCGGATGAGTTGAATGAGGATCTCCTTAGCATGAGCGTGCTTCAAACAATTGTAAAGTAACTCCTGCACGATCCGGAAGATATTCAGGGTGACACCGATGGCCATGTTGTGCAGCGGACCGTAATGTAAGAACTCAATATGTGGGGTGTCCTCAGACTCTATACGATTGACCAGGTCTTTGATAGCAGGTACGATACCCATCTTCAGCAAGGCACCCGGTTGCATGTTGTTGGAGATCGTTCGTACTTCATGGCAAGCCGCATCAAGAAGGTTATAGGCTTTGTTATATTCCTTTTGGGAAGAAATATCAGGGTTCTTTGTCTGAACTGCGTCAAAATGAAGTTTGACAGTGGACAATAAGCCGCCAAGACTATCATGCAAATCACGTGCGATACGCTCTCTCTCTACTTCCTGTCCTTGCAACATCGAACTTATAGATTCAATCTTCCGGTTGCTCTCCAATTCATTTATTTTCCGTTGGTTGATTTCCTCGTTTTGCTTGGTGATGATCTGGTTAGAATTTAGTCGTTGCTGATAGCTGCGTATAATGATGTACGTGACGATAAGCATGATCACCGTACCCACAAGCAATGCATAACTAAGCACTTTCTGCATCCTTGATTTCAACACGGTGATATTACGGTCTCTCGCCATTTCCTGCAGCTCCGTTTCACGCTTGATATCATTAGACTTCAGAAACCATTGCTGGATAGCAGCCGATTTGCTGAAATCATTGAGGCTGTCATTAAAATGGGTGTAAGCCTTCATGACATTGAGCGCGGATGAATAGTCGTTCATCAATTCATAACATTCGGCCTGTTTGCGGTAGAGCTCCCTTTTGATGAACGCATCATCCTGAGCTAGTTTCATGCCCTGGTTGAAATAGTAAAGCGCTAATTGATATTTTTTCGCATGCATATTGTACATGCCGACATGCAGATGAATGGATGGCAGAAAAGATTGATATCGGATGCTGTCATATTTCGATAACTCAAGATTGAGTGAATCCGGCAGGTCTTTAAATAATTGTTTGTGACCTGTCAGCGCTGTGATGGTGAGTTGGTTGATAGTCGACAAGAGGGTGTCCTGAATGGAAAGATTTAATTTGCTGGCACGTTCAAAATAGGTGGAAGCTTCTTTAAACTGGTTTCGGGCGATATAGATTTCACCGATCTGTTGAAGCATTCGTGCAGATGTCAAAGTGTCCAGATTACGCGTGGCATAGGCTTCCACCCGTTCAAACATCGTGATGGCTTCCAGGTAATATTCGCTTCCGGAATAGAGCCTGCCCAGATCGGTGATCGTCTGGTACATCTTCAATGAATCACCTGCACGACCAAATAATTTCTGGGCTTCGATATAATTTTTTATTGCCCGGTCAAGATTTTCAATTTCTGATAGATCCTTTTCCGCTATGATCCGGTAGGCTGTAGCAGCCTCTCCGTATTTGCCTTCCTGCTCCAGTTGCGCGACCATCCGGTACAACTCTGCTTTGGACATACGTTCACTCACCTGGGTCATACCCCGAGATGGTATCATGACGCCTATGCCAGTCAGTATCAGACTGAGCAGCAATGATTTTACATTTATAGAAAAAGATTCCTTCATATCCTGAGGTTGAGGCATGGATATCCTAAATAGTGCACATGAAGGGGTCAGACAAAACTTCAATTTCTGGGTTCTCGGCGTGTGTTTGAAATCGAAACGGGTGTTGTTATGCTATCCATAACGATGAGGTGTGCATCCCTTGTATCCGGGACTCTACATCATAGTTTGGTGGTCAATTGACTTTCAATGGCTACCCTGACCAGGCCGGCCGTATTTCGTACACCGAGTTTAGTCAGTAAGCTGCGGCGATGAGATTCCACTGTTTTCAGACTGATAAACAAGGTGTCTGCGATCTCCTGGGTCGTATGTTCTTTGACGATGAGGTCAAGGACATCTTTTTCCCGCCTTGAGATCTTAGGGGCAAGCATAGATGATTTTTTACCTCCCGATTTCTGACTCACCAGACTCTTCATAATGGTCTCTGTCACTTCATCACTGAAATAGGATTGACCATTGTACACAGCTTCTATGGCTTTGAGTAATTCTTTTTTACCGGTGTTTTTCAGGATATATCCCTGGGCCCCATGCTTGAGTATTTCGGTGACAAAACTTTCTTCATTATGCATGGACAGGGCAAGTACTTTGACATCTGGATGTTCTTTGCTGAGTTTCTGGCATACTTCAATACCATTCATGCCAGGTAGGTTGATATCCAACAGGATCACATCAGCCGGAATATCGGCCAGTTTTTCAAAAACTTCAGTCCCTGTATAACATTTGGATACCACCTGGATATTGTCCATACCATCCAGTATGGATTCAATGCCCTCCACAAACATATTGTGGTCATCCGCTATCATCACTCTTATCATAATCAACGATCTGTATGCCTAAAACTTTCTAAAAGTACAAACTATAGTGCGCTTATAATAACCGACTTCATTTTATACCTCTTTTCTCAATAGATTACCCATCAAATAGCCTTTTAATTGCCATGGATTTGTCAGAGCCGATACAAACTTCATTAAAGCTGGCGGTGTGCATTATTGACCACTATTTCGATGGGTTCTCCACTTAGCAAGGTGACATAACACTGATCTGCAGTCACCGCCACGTCAAGGAATCTTTTGCGGTAATGAATTTTAAATCTGAAACCTTCCCAGCCGGTGGGCAGAACAGGTGCCAGATGTAGCAGGCCATCTTTAACATGCATGCCACCGAAACCCCTGACGACGGACATCCATGTGCCGGCCATACTGGTAATGTGTAATCCATCTTCCGTATCATTATTGTAATCGTCCAGATCTAGCCTCGAAGTCCGCAGATACATCTCATTTGCCTTTTCAGGTTTACCCAGGCGCGAAGCGAGTATCGCATGAACACAAGGAGATAAAGATGATTCGTGTACGGTCATAGGTTCATAAAAATCAAAATGCCTTCTTAAAGTATTTTCATCAAAATCATCTTCAAAAAAATACATACCCTGAAGGACATCCGCTTGTTTGATAAAACATGATCGAAGTATTCTGTCCCATGACCAAACCTGATGGATCGGCCTTTCGGATGCAGGGAGATCATCGGCAGGCATCAACTCTTTATCAAGGAATCCATCCTGTTGTAGAAATAAGTTGCGCTTCTCATCTCTTGGGAAATACATATTGTCGGCGCGTTCTTTCCACTCAGCAATCTCTGTCTCTTTAAAGTCGGCCGTCTCTTTTATTTTTTCCCATTTATCCGGATACAGATTTTTGACAAAGGTTATTTGCTCCTGCGCATACTGCAGGCACCATCGGGCGATATAATTGGTATACCAGTTATTGTTGACATTGTTTTCATATTCATTAGGACCGGTGACGCCAAGCATCACCCATGCTTTTTTATCTTCCGAATAGTTGACCCGCTGCGACCAGAATCGCACGATACCAATGATCACTTCAAGGCCGCCCTCAGCCAGGTATGCGCTATCATCTGTATATTTTATGTAGTCATAGATGGCATAGACCATAGCTCCGTTACGATGGATTTCTTCAAAGGTGATTTCCCATTCGTTGTGACATTCCTCCCCATTAATGGTCACCATAGGGTAGAGTGCAGCTCCATCTTTAAAACCAAGTTTAGCAGCATTTTCAATTGCCTTTTGAAGATGCAGGTAGCGGTATACAAGCAGGTTGCGGGCGATATGTGGATCAGCCGTGCCGAGGTAAAAGGGAATGCAATACGCCTCCGTGTCCCAGTAGGTACTACCCCCATATTTCTCTCCCGTAAACCCTTTAGGACCTATATTCAGACGAGCATCAGCACCTGTGTACGTCTGCCAAAGCTGGAAGATATTAAATCGTATTCCTTGTTGTGCTGTTACATTTCCCTGGATAGCAATGTCAGCCTCTTCCCAGATTTTTGACCATGCTTCAACATGATTTCGTTTCATGGTGGGATACCCGATCCCTTCATTTACTTCCAGTTTTTTCTTGCCTTCTTCTGTTTGATGTTCAGGATGGACATACAGGCTGCTCAGGTTGATTACATTTTTATGCAGCGTGACTTCTTCCCCGTCTTTTAAATCAACTTTATACAATCGACTGACTTTCATCGGGGAGATCAAAGCGCTTGTTTCATTCACTTTGTGTCCGTTGACATCAACGTTCGATTGCATAAAAGAGCTCACCATGAAAGCAGTCTTTTTGGTCTTGGCTGAAACCATAGAAAATGAATCATCCTGCTCTTCTGCAAAGCTTTCCCAGAATTGATCACCATAATTGGAATCTTGATTGTGGACATCAAAATCGAGATATGGCTCCAAGGTTACGGTGCCATGATATCCTTCGGATTTGATGCTGATGTAAACTGCTGCTGCATCCGGATCAGCCATACTACAGAAGCGCTCAAAGTGGAAAGAAAGCAATCCACCTGAAGCAGTTTTCATGTCAAAACTTCTGGTCAGCAGCCCTTGCTCCATATCGAGTACTCTCCTGAAGTTGTTGACTTGTGCTTTTTCCAGGTCCAGTGATTCACCCTCGATAGAAATCCGTACGCCAATCCAGTTGACGCTGTTAAGGACCTTTGCGAAATATTCAGGGTATCCATTTTTCCACCAGCCCACGCGTGTGAGATCAGGATAGTAGACACCGGCAAAATACGAACCGCGTAAACTTTTGCCTGAATAATCTTCTTCGAAATTGCCTCGTAGACCAAATCGTCCATTCCCGAGGCTGCATATACTTTCACTGACTTCATGGAATTCGCGATGAAATCCTTCTTCAATGATCTGCCAGGGATGATGGGTCAGGTAATTTTTCATGATAGTTGTCCGATGATAAGGGATGGGTTTGTTACATCTAAGCCACTGATGACGATATGCGCTTGTTTGAGAGCTGTCGGGTCGCCCAGACCTACAGCTTTGCATCCGGCAGCGAGGGCAGCCTGAACACCTTTAGCCGCATCTTCAAAAACCACTACTTCTGATGGATCGAGATGTAGTGCTTTACAGCCATTGAGAAATATTTCAGGATGGGGTTTGGATTCTTTGGCGTCATTGCCATCGAGGATAGCATCAAAACGGTCTTCAATACCCAGTTTTTTCAAAACGCCTCTTGCATTTTTACTCGCTGAACCAAGAGCAAGTTTAAGCCCTGCCTTTCGGGTGTCAATCAGGAAGGCCAAAGCACCAGGCAACAGATCACGCGGAGTGATTTGGTCGATGGCCTGGAGATAGACTTCATTCTTCTTTGCAGCCCACATATCTTTTTCCTCATGGGTCAGATGTATACTGTATCGGTTGATCAGGTATTCGAGTGATTCCATTCGGCTGGCTCCTCGGGTATGATGATCATCCTCTTCAGTGATTTCTGCGCCAAGTTCCATCAACACTTTTTTCCATGATTGAAAATGGTGAAGAGCTGTATCAACGATCACACCGTCGAGGTCGAAAATAAAACCCCGTATTTCAGTTGGTTTTAGGGTGCCGTCCGTATTTTTTTTGTCCATATTTTTTATTTTTTCCGCCACACCGGTAAATAAGTCTATCGACTTTAGGTGGCTAAATATAGTACTCAGTTTTTGCCTGGCCATGACTCCGCCATAAGCCTCCCGTATGGCATGAATGTAAGAAGCATACACATCTTCCAGGCTATTTTTGTGGGTGGTGAGAAGGTAGTCATCATGCATCATCAACAGGTTCATATCACCAATGGCCTTTAGCCTCTCCAGCAATGCCTCTTTCTGGCCTGTGAGACGCAATCCAGACACTAATAATCGATCGGCCATTTCATCTGTACCGGGTGCATAAAATTCACTAATAATTTTCAGCACACGAATAGCATTGGCTTGGTCTGTTTCATGAAGAATCTCCCATGCATCACTATCCAGAAACGAAAGGCTTAATTCATAGGCCACTTTCGCTATAAGGTTACGATCACCTGTCTGCCTTGCTGCCCTCAGCACTGCCTGAAGCATACCCCGGAGGATAGGTTTGTCATATGCTTCCATTTTAGCGGATTGAAATGAAAAAATAACATCTTCAAATTCAGCTTGTCGACTTTGTTCCTGGATGATATCGGGCAAGCTGCTTTGGATGATCTTATTCAATTCTTTGCTGCCGGCCTTCATGGCCCACAGTCTCCTCCAGCGCATCACCATGCTGGCCCAAAACAATTGTTGTCGTGGGTCGCTGATGATTTTTTTCTCGGCCAGTTGATAGACAGCCTGCCTGGTTTTGGCTTCGAGGACAAAGGGTTCAATCGAAAGCAGCATAGGGTTGCTTCCTTTTAAAAATGTAAATCCATCCCGGCCACTGATTTCCATTGCCAATAACGTAGCCGCTTGTTGTAATCGGGGCGCCATGGATTGATGGCATAAGACATTAAACAGCCGTAGGGCAAGTCGGAGTTCTGTAGATAATTGCTCCTGGTATTGAGGTACCTTAATGATCAGCCGATGGAGATGATGGAGTGTGGCATCAAGGATCTGAAAAGCCTCCGAAAGTGCTTTTTCTTTTAGTAACTGCTGGGCCTGACGCAGTAGGGTAGAGATGATATTACGGACCGTTTTGAGATTGTTCCTATTGAGTTTGAAATGGCCGAATTTATCGATCGGGGTCATGTCCATCAGCAGGTGATGGTAATCCGGTTTTTTAATCAAGTGCAGGTAGTTGGCCAGGATTTCAGCCCTGAAGCCACTATGAGATTGAGCATAGGAAGCAAGAAAGCCACGCAACTCGGTAATGGTGAGTTTCCTGAGCACTTCCTCAAGCAACTGGATTTCATGTTTTGATTTTGATTTTGTGCGTCTGCTCCTGAGGATATGATCCCGTAGTAAAAGCAAAGACGCAAGGGCATGTTTACACTGTTTTGAGCGCTTGAAAACCGTACAGTGACATTTAGCTGATACCGTCCCATCGGCTTTCATGGCCATCTCCACATGAAAGTCCGGCTGTTTAGAAAGGCAATGGTAGAAGCCTTCCTCCGGCTGGGTGAGGTCATACTCAGTGGTCTCTTTGACCAAATCCATTGCTTCTTCCAGGGCGGAAGCAGTAAAATGGCTTTCTATGTCAAAAAGGGCAACTTTCATCTCCCGTTGGCACAGTTTTTTAGGGCTGATAGATAATATATGTCATGCTCAGGCATTATTTGCTTCATAAAATAGGGTCATTCCCCTTGGTTACACATAAATTTGCTAAGGTAATGCTGTCTTATGGAAGTAAAAGATGTTTGTTTCGTCCGTCATGCCAAATCCAGTTGGGATCACCCCGGCCTGGATGATTTTGAGCGCCCACTCGAAGCCAGAGGGCTGCACGATGCACCTATGATGGCACTCAAAATGAGAGAATTAAACCTGATTCCTGACTACATCATCACTTCAGGAGCTGTGCGGGCAAGGTCAACAGCTGAATTTTTCAAAAAGGAATTTGATATCCCAGCCGATCGTTTTGTGGTCAATAATGATCTCTACGAAGCCTCCGCCGAATCAGTTTATGAAGTATTGCGAACAGCTCCTGATTCAGCAAAGTTTGTTTATCTGTTTGGACACAATCCCACATTCACCTGGGTGGCCAATAATATATCAGGTGTTCATATTGATGAAGTTCCGACTTGTGGAATCGTTCATACACAGGCGATCCTCACTACCTGGACAAAGTTTAAACCTCAATATGCAGCCTTTATTGGGTTTCATTACCCGAAACAATTCAAACGATGATAAAGCATTTTCTTTTGCTTTCCATGGCCGGCCTGATCCTGCTCGGTTGTTATTCACAGGATGCCAATGTAAAATATACGTTAAGTGACGAACAACTTTCCCGTCTTATGTTTGACATTCAGTTGAGCGAGGTTGCCTTGTCGGAAGTAGAAGGTGGAAAGGCGGATTCATTGAAAACAATCGTGTGGCTTCGCCTGACTGAAATATATAAACACACTGAACCTGAAATCAAAGAGGAGATCCACAAGCTGGAAAATGATCCTGAAAAGATGAAACTAATCATGGACAAGGTGCAGGCTATTTCTGATTCCATTCAATAAAGAGCATGTTTAAAAATATCAGTCTACGTACGATGTCCCTGTTTGGGGCTTTGGCGATTTCATTATTGATTGCACTGGGGATATGGTTGGGTGAAAAGATATTTTTCGTACCACTCAGTGGGCAATATGGGATCCTGATGGTCGCAAGTGTTGGCATTTTTTCATTTCTGGCTATACAGTTTATTCTCGACCGTTATGTGTACAGGCGCATCAAGCTGATCTATAAGATCATTCGCAGATCAAAAACGTCGGTCCCTGACAAAAAGGCATTTCAAAAAAGTGATGACGCCATTCTCGATGGGGTAGAGAAGGAAGTTCAACAATGGGCTGAATCCCAACAGGATGAAATCGAAACGCTCAAAACCCTCGAAGCCTATCGTAAAAGATACATCGGGAATGTTTCGCATGAACTAAAGACACCTATCTTTTCCATTCAGGGTTATATCTATACCCTAATTGATGGTGGGCTGTATGATGAGCAGGTCAATATGAAATACCTTGAAAGGGCTGCTTCCAATGTGGAGCGTCTGCTCACCATCGTTCAAGACCTGGAGGAAATCAGCAAACTGGAATCAGAGGATCTCATACTCGATATTCAAAAATTTGACATCAAAGCATTGGTGAAAGAAGTGTTCAATGATCTTGAAGTCAATGCGCGTCCCCGTCGTATCACCCTGACCTTCAAAGAAGGAGCCGACAAATCCTATCAAGTCATGGGAGATCGTGAAGGCATCCGACAGGTCCTGACTAACCTTATTCTCAATTCCATCAAATACGGAATAGATGATGGTGTCACTAAAGTGAGTTTTTATGTCATGGACAAACAGATACTGGTAGAGATATCAGACAATGGTATTGGGATCGATGAAAAACACCTCAAACATCTTTTTGACCGATTCTACAGAGTAGATAAAAGTAGAAGCCGTGAATCAGGCGGCTCAGGTCTCGGCCTTTCTATTGTCAAACACATCCTCGAAGCCCATAATCAGTCCGTCAATGTCAGATCTACCACCGGCAAAGGATCAACGTTTGGATTTACACTTGATAAGTCTGCCGACTAAAGTTGTAAGAAAGTAAGAAAGTAAGAAAGTAAGAATCGCGTTCAAGTCTACCAACAAGCAATTGCTCGTGCAAGTCTTCAGATCTGAATAAAATATTATTTGTGTCTTCTGACTCGACCAGTATTATCAAGATGAGATCACCATATCCTCATCTTTGGCCTCTCTTAAGATTGATATAAATCAAAACTTTCCACTTGTTTCACCGGCACAGGATCAGTGCTGATGCCATCAAGTAAGGCTTTGATCTCGTTGCGTACTTTGAAATATTCAGGAAGTTGTGAAGGCTCCATAGCCTGCGGAGGTGGCATTTTCTCTCTCAGGTGATCCACCTGTTTGCCGTTTTTCCAGAACCTGAAACAAACATGGCATCCTGTAGCTAGCCCTGTACGTCCTATGTAGCCAATGGTTTGGCCTTGCTTGACCATGGCGCCTGGTTTGATACCAGGTCCGAATTTGGACATATGGAGATATTGCGTCTCATAGATTTTGTCATGTTTCATTTTGACGAAGTTCCCGTTACCGGAGGTATAAGAGACTTTGGTGATACGACCGTCAGCTACAGCGCGTATAGGTGTACCACACGGTGCAGCATAGTCGGTGCCGAAATGGCCTTTGTTCCTCCTGAGTACAGGGTGAAACCTGTTGTTTGAAAACCGGCTGGAGATACGGCTATACTCCACAGGTGATTTAAGGAAAGCTTTTTTCATCGGACGACCTTCCAGATCAAAATAACCGTCATGCTTTCCGTTATTGTAGCGAATCGAGTAGTATTCAGATTTACCTGAAGTATAGGTTGCTCCGATTAGTTTACCGATACCAAGTGGTTTGCCTTCTACGTATTTTCTTTCGTAGACCAGTTTGTAACTATCTCCTTTCTGGATATGGTAAAAGTCAACGGACCATCCAAGGGCATCCTCCATGGCGGCGATGAGTTCCAGTGGCAGATTTTGGCTTTCCATACTGGCCCAGAGGGATTGATCGATGACACCGCCAGCTGTTTCAATTTTGGTGGTCGTTTCTTTCTCGATGACTTCCACCCGAATGCTGTCTTCGAGGTGAAATAAAATACGTCTGTAGGGATCAGGTTCGTACACTAAAGCCTGAACAGAGGAGTCAGCCAGGTCGGTGACAATAGTGAGTTCTTTTCCAGCACGTATGGATCTGAAAGGAAATATCGATTTAGCTGCTTGGATCAACTGATCGATTTTAAAATATTCTACCCCGCGGCTGGCCAATAAATTGCCTAGCATATCATTTGGCTGGATCAGTAATTTTTCTAGGCCTACGAGGCCAAGGTCCCAGTGCAGGTAAGTCTCACATTTATTTTCACAGGTTTGTTCGGTGTCTGGATCAGCAACGTTCCGGTTAATTGCTTTTGCTAGATTGAGGGCCATGGCAGTGCTCAGGATTAGCAACACAGAAATGGCATACCTTGTGAGATGAGTCCTGGTCAAATGCTTAATTTTGTCGCAAGATAGATTAATCCTCTTTAAAGGAGTGCTTAAGGAAATGTTAAGAGAAAAACAAAATAGTACATTAAGGTGTGGTAATCAGATTATTGAGGTGACATCACCTTTAGTAATGGGGATTATAAATGCTACACCGGACTCCTTTTATACACCCAGCAGGACTGGCGATTCCATAGAAAAGGCCGTAGCGTTTGCAGGTCAAATGATCAATGAAGGGGCCTCCATTCTGGATATTGGAGGGATGTCCTCCCGTCCTGGAGCAAAAGAAGTTTCTGTCGACGAGGAACTTGGGAGAGTATTGCCGATAGTAGAAGCCCTCGTGACCACTTTTCCCGGTACGATCATATCCGTTGATACCTATCGTGCCGTCGTGGCGGAGGAGGTTATCAAATCCGGAGCATCCATGATTAATGATATTTCTGGTGGTCCATTGGATCCTGATATGTTAAAAGTACTTGCTGAGCACCAGGTTTCCTATGTAACAATGCACATGCGTGGCAAGGCTACAACTATGCAGCAATATACAGATTATCAAAACGTTATAGCTGATGTGTTAAAATATTTTGTGTTTAGGCTTCGAGAATTACATCAAGCAGGTATTCATGAAGTTATAGTTGATCCGGGATTTGGGTTTGCGAAAACCATGCAGCAGAATTATCAACTTATAGACCAGTTGGGTGT
>JBBRDL010000105.1:0-13610 GCA_038203965.1 Chitinophagales bacterium
AGTTCGGTTTTTACAGAATATATTGACAATATTGACTCGACACAGATACTTCCAAGGACCAAAATACCAAAATGTCCAAGATGGAAGGATAATATTTGGGAGAGAATAGGGAGTGCTGCCGGTAATATTTGGAAAGGAATTACTGGTTTTTTTAGGAATATTAATCTTAATGGTGGAACAGGATCAGTCAGTGGAACGGATTCATCTAACGGAACAGGAGGAAGTACAGGATCAGGGGCGACTGATTTAGATGGTTTTGGTGGATTCGGTTTTGGGGGAAACGGTGGTGGAGGAGGTAGTTCAGTTATCTTGAATCTATCTAGTATTTTTGTCGAATGGCAAATAAAGCAGATGCAGAAGGCAGCCATCTGGATGAATAGTATTTATGGAATAGATTACAGTTTGAATGAGCTGTATCTGTTGATGGGGTCTGATTGTATTATTGAAGTAGGAATTTCGTTCAAAACCCACCTTCAACACCTCCAATAGATGAGGAATTTGTAGGTCCAGTTTGTGCAAACGAATTTGCAATAGCTTACATATTGGAATTATTTCCACAGTTAACCGAAGAAGATCATACGGAGATTGAATTTTTGCTTCACAATCTTGACGATAGAAATAAATTCATCAGTTATACCGCTGGAGATCTGGCTCGTACTGAGAATATGAAAGGATATATAAAATTGAAAAACCTGGATTCTCAATACAAATCTGATCGGTTTATTGAACTTTTTAATTTGTTAGAAGTTAATCCAAATGCTATACTAGCTGATTGTATTGGTGAAAATGAGGAATTTGATGAAGGCTTTTGGAGCGAACTAGCGTCCTTTACTCCTTCCACAAGCGTTAAAAATAAAATAGTTAATGATGGATATACTCTTCAGCTTATTGAAAATGCAGTATCAGCTCGAGTTAATTTGGATTATTATTTTATTCAAATATATGAAATGCCCTTAAAAACAAATGGACAAAGAATGACTAATGAAGAGTTGATCTCATATTTCAGAGTACATATTAATGAGTTTTCTGATTTTGATCCTGTGCTTGGCTCGACATTTGATCCAATTCCAGCAGATCAGCCACTTTGGATCTCTAATGATCCATTAGGATCGATCATTAAAATCGATATTCCTGGGGATAATGGCGTTGTAGCTTGCACCGATTATAGCCCCTGTTGTTGGATATTTTCAACAATAAAAGATCATTATTTGGGTAGTGGGTATCATCCAGTATCTGGAAATCGTCAATTTGGGATAGCTGAAAATGGAGGAAATAAATATTTTTTCTTGAAAGGAGCTGATCGGGCAACAACATATTGGGATAATTTAATTAGCCCTTTAGTTTATGGAGGAACAGACCAGTTGTGGGACAATGTCATCCTTCGCTTTAATAATTTTATTACTAACCCAACTCAGGATGGATCTACTTTCGTAGGTTCTCCCACAAGATACCGACCAAATTGGGACAGAATTAAAAGCCAGCTGAAGTTGCCTCAAACAATAAATCATATCGACTGTGAATAAAAGTATGTTTGTGGTCAGGAATATACTAAAAGCAATATGCTTAATGGTGCTTGTTGGTGTTACGCTGACTGTACTAATTGGTTTTTTATCATCGAATAATCCCAGCGACAATTCAAATGAAAAAATAAATGGCTATTTTAGAATATTTTTACTTTTTTTTTTAACAAGGTACTTGCCTATGATTCCTTTTTTGGGTATAATGTACTTTGTAGGAAATGGGTTTAGGTATAAATTAAGACTATCAAATTTATCGTTGATCATGCTGTTTATTATGTTGTATCTGATTTTGGGTGTTCTTTTTTTTGGAAGTAATTTCTGGCAAATACATAATTTTTATCATGGAGATTTTAAACTATTGAAATGGTTTAACGCTGAGCGTCGGGATATGTATTTTTCGATAGCTAGCTTCGTTGGAGTGCTTTACTTTCTATGGAAAAGCTTTTATAATGACCCAATAACAGAGAGATATCACTCGTAGAATGTTCAAAGTATTTGTAGGAATTGTGTCAAAAATCAAGTTTGTCCCCAAACTTCTTCAACCATGCTTCGTGCTTCTGATAGGCAGGATCCCCTTTTTCTACCCACTTCCAGAAGCGGGGTCCGTGGTTCATCTCTTTTAGATGAGCGAGCTCATGGATGATGATATGATCCATGATATTGACAGGCGCTAATAAGATTTTAGAGGAGAAATTGAGATTACCACTGCTGGCACAACTGCCCCAGCGGCTATGGATATATTTCAAATAGATGTCACTGATCCTCTCCTTGAAGTGAATTCTGTTGTAGTCGTGCACCCTTGCAGAAAAGGAAGGCAGCAGGTCAGCAGATATTCCTTTGGAGATAAGCGTGGTGATAAAATCGCGGGTATAAAAATCATTTTCCTGAAGCTTTGGCAAACTCAGGATGAGGTTTTCACCTTCTACGTGTGCAGTTCCAGTTGACTTGGCATTGTTGGTGGAAAGATGAAGGATAAAGGTTTTAAAAACTGTCTTAAACACCTGACCTGTCCGGTATTCTTTGTTTTTCCAGCGCTGTGCTAATTCAGGTTTTTCAGACAATGTCTCCAATAGCCATTTTTTGGCCCAGATCAGTTTTTCCTGTTTAAACTCCTTAGGTGCAGTATAAGGAATCCTGAGGTAGGCTGAGGTCTTTCCAATGGATACTCTTGTATCCACACGGGGCTCTTCGATGATCAATAATGGGAGATGGATGCCCTGCCAGCGAACTGACGTGCGGGTCTGCCTGCTACGCATGTTTCAATGCGAACTCTTTCATGACCTCAGCTAATACTTTCACTCCGTCTTCCGGCATGGCATTGTAGATGGAAGCTCTGAAGCCTCCCACAGATTTATGTCCTTTTAAACCATCGCATCCAGCCTCTTCACAATAAGTTTGAAACTCCTTGTTCAACGCAGCATCCTCAAGGTTAAAGGTGACATTCATTCTTGACCTGTCTTCAGGTACACTATGTCCAATGTAGAAAGGTATCGAATCGATCACGTTATACACACGGTTTGCCTTTCTTTCATTGATTTGAGCCATCGCACTGAGTCCTCCCAGGTTTTTGAGCCACCGCATAGTAAGCATACTCACATAAATCGGGAATACCGGTGGGGTATTGTACATCGAATCATTTTGAATATGCGTTTCATATCTCAGCATGGTAGGTAGTGTCCGATTGATTTTACCTAGCATGTCTTTTCTTACAATGACCAGTGTCACCCCAGCGGGTCCAAGGTTCTTTTGCGCTCCGGCATAGATCAGGCCAAAGCGCTCAGGTTCGATCGGTTTTGAAAAGATATCAGACGACATGTCACAAACCATCGGAATAGGACTATCCGGCCAGCTTTGATATTGGGTACCATATATAGTGTTATTGCTGGTGGTGTGGAGATATTCGTATTCCTTCGAAATAGCATACCCTTTGGGGATATAGGTATAGTTTTTATCCTTTGAGCTGGCGATGACATCAATAGATGCCAGCATTTTGGCTTCATGGATAGCCTTGCCTGACCAAACGCCCGTATCCACGTAGGCAGCTTTTTTGCCATCAGGAAGCAGGTTCATGATCGACATAAAAAACTGAGTACTCGCACCACCTGATAAGAACATCACTTCATAATCATCCGACAGTCCAAGCAATTCCCGCACAAGCGCCATGGCCTCATGAAGGATAGGTTCAAAATGGGTCGAACGGTGAGAGACTTCCAGGACAGAAAGCCCGGTACCGTTCAGGTCCAGGACAGATCGTGACGCTTCTTCAAAAACGCTTTTTGGAAGAATGGAGGGGCCTGCTGAGAAGTTTATGATATGGGACATGGTTGTTTTCTAGTTATAGCAACAAATCTACAATTCGGCAAGTGAATTGTGCATCAAAGTAGATCATCTTTTTGATGGTTTTTTATTATTTATTCAGGTTGACTTGTTATGAACTCTTAAACATCCCATGGCAGCACAATAAAACCTTTTTATATCTTGTTTTCAACCATTAGAAATAACCCTTTATTTTAATCACCCCTTATGAAACGATCCCGGATATATGTGATTGCAGGCTTAATCGTTCTGGCATTAGGTGCATTTTATTTCCTACGAAATCCAGCAAAAACTGGTGGATCTGAAAACCTTCTTGCAGAGGTCAGGGAAGCACCACTGCCCGTCACCATTCATGCGCCGGGCGAATTGCTAGCCCGCCGCTCTGAAAAAATCAAGGGACCGGACGGACTGCGATCAGTGGGTTTGTACCAGGTAACTATTGCAAACCTGGTCACAGAAGGGACAGTGGTGAAGCAAGGCGAATTTATCGCCTCCCTCGATCGCACAGAGATGGATGGCAAAATCAAGGAGGCACAGACTGAAATCGATAAGATCGTCACCCAGCTGGATCAGGCCAAGATCGATACAGCCATTGAGATGCGGAGCCTTCGTGATCAGTTGATCAATATCCGTTTTTCCATGAAAGAAAAAGAACTCTCCCTGGAGCTCAGCAAGTACGAACCCGAGGCTATAAAGCAGCAAGCCAAACTCGATCTGGAGCGCTCCCAGCGTGAATTGAACCAACTGGACAATAAGCTGACCTTAACAAAGGAGAAATCCATAGCCAAGATCGAGGAGATCAATGCTTCATACCGACAGCAGGAGTTTAAACTTAACCGTCTTCTCGAGTTACAGGGTCAAATGACCGTGATGGCTCCAAAAGCTGGTATGGTCATCTATGCCAGAGATTGGAATGGTAAGCGCGGGCCAGGATCGCAGGTTTCTGCCTGGGACCCGGTGATAGCCGAATTGCCTGACCTGAGCGAAATGATCACCAAGGCCTATATCAATGAGGTCGATATCACCAAGGTGTTGCCTGGACAAAAGGCTAAGATTACCATCGATGCTTTCCCCGGAAAGGAGTTTTCAGGTACTATCCTGACCAAAGCCAATATCGGTGAGCAGGTCCGCAACTTTGACACCAAGGTATTCGAAGTCATCGTATTACTAAGTTCCATTGACTCTTTACTCAGACCTGCGATGACGACAGGTATTTCGATATTGGTTGACTCCATACCCAATTGTCTTCAGGTTCCGCTGGAAGCCATTCAGGTGGATAGTGTAAGTTTTGTTTATCTGAAAACCAAGACAGGGTTTTCAAAGCAGGAAGTAGTCACCGGGCCTTCAAATGATATTTCCATCTGCGTTGCTGCCGGTCTTCAACGAGGGGATCAGGTTAGTCTCAATGCACCTGCTGATGCTGATGATCTTCCGTTTGTCTACCTCGAGGGTTCACAAAAGGAAGAAGCCAGATCAAAAGTGGATGCTGAGTTGGCCGAACGGATAAAAATCCAACATGAACTCGCCAAAACGGTCCGGTCGGATGATGCTCCCCAGGACCAGGGTGACGGAGGAACTGTTATTTTTTTCTGATTATCCTGACAAGACAAATCCAATGAAGGAAAGGCTGTTATTCTTGTTTGCTATAGCTGTGCAAAGCGTCCTGGTCAATAAGCTTAGGGGTATCCTGACAGCGCTTGGGGTGGTATTTGGTGTGGCCGCAGTGATTGCCATGCTCGCGATTGGGTCAGGGGCTAAAAAATTTATTCTTGACCAGATGCGGCTTATCGGGACCAACAATATCGTCTTCACGCACAAAACTCCAGATAAAAGTAATGCCGAAGAAGATGCGGAAGAAACCACTACTACAACTGCAGGTAATGAAACTAAACTGAAAACATGGACACCCGGAATGTCAAAAGGCGACATCGAAGTGATCCGCAGTATAGCGTCCGTTGACCTGGTAAGCCCTGAAATCATCCGAAAGACGAAAGCGCTCTATAATGGTAAAATATTAGATATCAGGTGTGTAGGCGTCACCAATAGTTTTTTCACCCTCAATCAACTTGAAACCTATAAGGGAACCATATTTACACAGGAACATTTGCGGAATGCATTGCCCGTCTGTGTCATTGGAAAAAACGTTGAAACCAAACTTTTCAGTGGCAGGGATCCTGTCGGAAAGTCCATCAAATGTGGAAACAACTACTTTACCATTATTGGCGTACTCGATAAGAGAATAGCTACGCGTGAGACATTGGTTTCCCTGGGACTGCGTGATCTTAATTCAGATATATTTATTCCCATTGATGTTTCTCTGATCCGTTTCGGTGACCGCTCGGTGATTCGCAGTGAGCATTTGGGCAGACAGGGGAGAGGCGGTGGTAATGAAGTAGCTGAAGTACATCAGATCGACAGGCTTGTGGTCAGGGTGAGCGATTCAAAATATTTACAACCAACCGCTGATGTCATTTCCCGGTTGCTGAAGCGCAGACATGAGGGGCAGGTGGATTTTGATATGGAAATACCTGAGCTTCTCCTACAGCAGGAACAGAAGACACAAGATATCTTCAACCTTGTATTGGCTGTGATTGCTGGTATATCCCTACTCGTAGGGGGTATTGGCATCATGAATATTATGCTGGCTTCTGTTTATGAGCGAATCAAAGAGATCGGATTACGTCGGGCGCTTGGAGCTACGCATCAGGATATCGTCATCCAGTTTTTGATTGAGGCTGTATTAGTGAGTACGATTGGTGGGTTGATGGGTGTATTTCTTGGTATAGGTGCTGCCCGCGCCATATCTGTTGCGGCGGAGATTCCAACGATCATTTCATGGTGGTCCATTGTGCTCTCTTTTGGTGTAGCGGCATCGATAGGACTTGCTTTTGGCATTTTCCCGGCACAGAAGGCGGCGAAGTTGGATCCAATTGAAGCGCTGAGGACGGATTAAGGTAGTTGGTTAATAGTTAGCAGGTCGAAGTGAGAGGAGTTATTTTTTTCTCCGTGTTCTCCGTGTGAAATAATTGCATGGAGTAGTTAATAGTTAGCAGTTCGAAGTGAGAGGAGTTATTTTTTTCTCCGTGTACTCCGTGCACTCCGTGCGAAATAATTGCATGGAGTAGCTAATAGTTAGCAGTTAGCAGGTCGAAGTGAGAGGAGCTATTTTTTTCTCCGTGTACTCCGTGCGAAATAAATTACAAATTGGCTATACTTTATAACATATTGTTGAACAGATAAGCATATGATTAAATTAGAATTACTAAGGATCCGTATGATGGGTATGCTGGTGCTCATTACGTGTGTGCAACATATCAATGCCCAGGGCACTTATCGGCTAAACCTAGAGGAAGTAGTTGCGCTGGCACAAAGCGATGCACCTGATGCTTTACTTGCGTCGACGAGATGGAAAAGAAATTACTGGACCTATCAGTCCTTCCTGGCGGATTTTAAACCAAATATACTGCTCAATGCAAGTACACTGCCCCTCTTTAACCGATCCATAGAATCCGTTACACAACCAAACGGAGAGGAATTGTATGTAGAAAGAGCATATATGGACAACCGGGTAGATATCTCTTTGCAACAAGATGTGTCTCTTACAGGAGGCACTTTGTATTTCGGGAGTGGGTTGAGTAGACTTGATTTGTTTGCCACGGAAGGGAACTCTGCATCTATATCATACCTCTCCAATCCAATCAACTTCGGATTCGTGCAACCATTATTTCAATTTAATGGAATGAAATGGCGTAAGCAGATTGAGCCAATGGTGTACAGGGAAAGTGAAAAAATATATTCTGAACAAATGGAAGCAGTAGCCAATCAGGCGGCTGCATATTTTTTCAATTTGCTCATCAGTCAACTGGATGCAGAAGCCGCTGAACAAGACAAAGCCAATGCGGATACCCTTCTTGTTTTATCAAGAGGACGGTTTGATGTAGGGAAAATTGCAGAAACAGATCTCTTGCAAGTAGAACTGAATGCTATGCAAGCGGAGACAAGGCTTGCTGCCGCACAGCTCCAGATGCAGACAACGGCTGAGCAGTTGCGTGATTTTTTAGATCTGCAGGGTGAGATTCAGTTTGAATTGATTCCACCTTATACGCTGCCTGATATCATCATTGATGAGGAAAAGGCCCTCGCCTATGCGATGGTCAACAGGAGCAATGTTGTTTCCTTTGATCGTCGTCTGATGGAGGCCGGTATGGAAGTGCAGCGAGCCAAAGGAGAATCCGGAATTACGGCAAGGCTTGAAGGTCGCTTTGGATTGACACAGACAGGCGCACAGCTTGATCGTGTGTACACCGATCTGATAGATCAGGAAGTCGTGACATTTGGAATCTCTGTTCCGATTGCCGACTGGGGTAAATCAAAAGCCCGTCGCGAAGTAGCTCTCTCCAATCTCGAACTGGAACAACGGCAGGTCGATCAGGAAAGAGAAAACTTTAAGCGGACTGTCGTGCTTAAGGCCCAGCAATTTGACCTGATACAACGCAATGCTGAAATTGCTGAACGGTATCTGGAGGCCGCGCGCAAACGCTATGAAATATCATATCAGCGTTATTTGATCGGTAAGATTTCCGTGACGGATCTTAATCTGGCGCTTTCTGACCAGGAGAGTGCACGTAGAGGATACTTGCAATCGGTGCGGGAATTCTGGATGGCGTTTTATGAGATACGTGGGATGACCCTTTATGATTTTATTGGGGAGAAGTCGTTGTTATTGCAGACACCTGCGGGGGAGTAAAATGTCCTGATACAAACGCAACACTTTTATTTCGTGTACTCTTTGGCATTGAGCTATCAAAGGTTTACGAGCAACTCAGCCCGCCCCCTCTCTTGTGTTGCATGGTCACAGATTTACGGGTAACTCGCCCCCGGCCCCGCTCTTGTTGAAGTAAAAGATGTGGAGTCAGATTTAGCTGGGAGAGAGGGGAGGTATGATTTGTCTTGCGGATGGGATAGGTGCAGGCGAGGAAAGGGTCGACAGTGAGTTACTGGTATGATTGGATGAAATCCCCTATTTTATTTTATGCTTTACCGGCACACAAAACAAAGAGATCTTTATCTGAAGATCCGAGGATTCGCACGCAGGATGCGCAAAAACGCATCTGCGGCAGAGGATTTTTTCTGGGAAAAGGTTCGTGACAGAAGACTCTTTGGCCTCAAGATTAATCGCCAGTTTGTTATTGCTTGCCATATCAGCGATGAGTGTACGAAATATTACATCGCAGATTTTCATTGCCATGAGCATATGTTGATATTTGAACTCGATGGATATATCCATTTAACACAACAAGAAAAGGATCAAATCAGAACGGATCATATACGTGAATATGGGTATACAGTCTTGCGCTTTCCAAATGAAAAAATATTGAAACATTGGCACGAAGTTGAAAAGGAAATTTGGGAGTATATCCAACGGAAAGTGCGGTGAGTGTAAAGCTTGCTGAGGATTTTGCGCTTAGCTCAGGCCTACACATATTATGGTATTGTTAGGACACAGATTTTCGGGTAACTCACCCCCGCCCCCTCTCTTGTTCATGTAAAAGTTGTTGGAAACAGATTTTTCTGTGAGAGAGGGGAGGTATGATTGCGGGTAACTCACCCCCGCCCCCTCTCTTGTTGAAGTAAAAGTTGGTGGAAACAGATTGTTCTATGAGAGAGGGGAGGTATGATGGAGCATTGGAATGTGTAAAATGTGTTGACCCAGTAATTACATTGTCACAGGAGGCAGGATCATGTTCTAAGCATAAGCAAGGACCACTCTCCTGACACACCTCCCCTCTCTTTTGCAAAATCCCATTCGAATGTATGATCATTAAACGAGAGAGGGGGCGGGGGTGAGTTCTCCGAAAAGCTGTGTGAAGTGACAGATCAAATGAAATGCAATGGGGCGAGGTGATTTCTGAGTTATATTGGAACTGAGAGCATCTTGTAAATTTCAATCAAATTCCCCTATTTTTATTCGATGCTTCACCAGCACAAAAAACAGAGAGATCTTTATCTGAAGATCCGGGGCTTTGCACGCAAGATGCGCAAAGATGCAACTGCGGCAGAGGATTTTTTCTGGGAGAAGGTTCGCGACAGAAGACTCTTTGGTCTCAAGATGAATCGCCAGTTTATTATTGCTTGCCACATCAGCAAGGATTGTACGAAATATTATATCGCAGATTTTCATTGTCATGCGCACAGGCTGATATTTGAACTCGATGGTTATATTCATTTAACACAGCAAGAAAAAGATCAAATCAGGACTGAGCGTATAGGTGATCTTGGATATTCAGTGTTGCGTATTTCAAATGAAAGAATTTTAAAACACTGGGATGAAGTTGAAAGGGAAATCTGGGAGTTTATACAAAAGGGAAAAGGTGATTATAAATCACATCACTAGGCCTGTGAGAAAGTTGTATAGTGAGTCCTCCAAAATGTGATATATAATTACGATTAAAAAATTAGAACTTCAACGAAATTACAGATATGCCCCACGCAAAAAAAAATATGTTAAAGTTTCAAAAAAACTTGCACAGGTCAATAGTTTTTTTTTATTTCGTATCCATTAACCCAAAAACCTGACTCAAAGAGCCAATCCTTCCTGGTCCCTTTTTTAGGGTAATGGCGGATTCCGATGCCGCCTGACAAGAAGTAGGTATTTTTTTAATTATTTATTTATGAAAAATTTCTTTGGAAGCATATGTATGCTTCTCTGCTTGGCTTTTCTTGGATGCAATTCCGATGAGCTTCGTGACATTAATACACATCAGGGAAAGCCAATTACTAGTCGAACTTGCCCTGGAGACTGGACAGTAGTTAGTTTTGAGAAAGGCAAATGCAAGAATGACTGTACAAGAGGGATCTCTTTAAAATGCGGTGGCAGTATTGTTTGGAATAGATGTGGAGTGATTACAGCTAGATTTTATGAATGCAGCGAAGCATATGCAGAAAGTGGAGATTTTGAAGTTGTGCCTACTATTGCAGTTGCAGATACTGCAGATGCTGTTAGGGCAAGAATAGAGTATCCTGATAGATATCATGCCAGGTTCGTGTTTCTGGAGGACATTTCTGACGAACTTGCCCTTGATTCTGATTTTACAATAACTAACAATATCAGATGGGAAGATGATTTAGGATATACTTTTGGGGGAAATACCTTCCATTATTTTCAGTTTATCGGAGGGTATTATCCTATAGTAGTTAGTGCAGGTTATCCCTATGGATCTGCATTGGTGGATATTTCAGCTTACTAAGCTAATTCAATGTTCTCCTTCCCAAAATATTTTTGGGAAGGAGAACATTTATTCTATATATTCAATTGGTTGGACTCATGAAATTTCAATTTTTGCCTTTGCTTATTTTTATTCCGGTCGCTCTTACATTAGGTTGTAAGGAGATAAAAGTCTTAACTGCTAAGGATTATGCACCCAAAGAGGAAACACGTCAATCCGTGGAAGCTTATTTAAAAGCTAAAAATATTGACGATTTTCCAGTTCTTAGATACGATTCAGCGTTTCCTGATTCCATGCCCCCTTTTCTTTTTGATTTTGGTTTTTTTAACCGACAAGGGGATTTTATATCTTTAGATGAGGGTAATGTATCTTGTCGTGAAGATGATTATAATTATTTGGTCCTTAAAGATATTTTGCAAAATGGAGATTCACTTTTGAGGAGGGAATATATCAAAACAAGGTACTTGTCCTATCCTCCTGATTCCAGCGAATTGATTGATTATCTAAATGACCACAAATTATCTAAATCCGAATGGGACAGTCTTTCTCTTTTATACGGGGAAACCCAAATCATTAAAATGAATTTAGATCAATATGCTGGTCACTTCATTACATTAAATGGGGACAGAGTTGATGCTGGGTCATTGTATACCCATTATATTCTCTTACAGGAGTTTTCAATTGCCGGAGAATCTAGTTTGTGGGCAATGCGGATAAAGTACCTCATCCATGATATTAGAAAATTGAACAAGGAGTTTAATAATCAAATTCAGTTGGTTCTAATAAATATTGACCAACAATATTCGTTTGATTTAGACCAATAGTTGAAGTTGGTTTTTCCAGATACAATCATGAGCGCTACATCTTGTCAGTTCCCATATTGGTTTATTTTATAGTTTTAATACTTCGTCTTATGCCTGATCATGATCCTCAAACTCTGATCCATCGTAATGTAAGACCACACCCAGTTGAAAAAGACAAAGATTTTGTTTTTGACACCCAGAATGGATTTGAGGTGCACAAAGAGCCAAAGGAGCCATGCAATGAAACCCTGTGTCTTCAAATAGGGTAAGTCTGCAACAGCTTTATTGCGCCCGATGGTCGCCAGGCTACCCAGGTCCTTGTAATGAAATGGTTTCATTGGTTTGCCTTTGATCAATCCATTCAGATTATTTGATAGCAACCTTGCTTGCTGAATGGCTGGTTGTGCAACCTGTGGATGGCCTTTGTAGATTCCTTCATCCATATAGGCTGCATCTCCGACAGCAAATACGTTTTCGATTCCTACCACACGATTGTAGGTATCTGTTTTCAGTCGGTGATCACGCGTATAACTTGTCTCAGGGATGCCTGCAAATCTTTTTCCGGTAATACCTGCTGCCCATATGACTTTACGGGCATAAAGTTTTCTGCCGTTACTCAGGCTTATTTCGTTGCCGTCATAGTTGTTTACTCTTACATCGGTGAGAACATCCACGCCAAGTTCTTCAAGGTACTTACGGGATTTGATCGAAGCTTTATCCGAAAAGTTGTTAAGTAACTCTTTATCGCCCTGGACTAGATGGATTTGCATTTCCGACGCATCTAACTCCGGATACTCTTTGGTCAGGATATATTTTTTGAATTCAGCCAATGAACCGGCTAACTCGACTCCTGTCGGGCCACCACCGACAATCACTATGTCCAGATACCCTTGACGGATATCAGTTTCCCGAATGGTTAGCGCTTTTTCGAGATCGCCCAAAAGCGCATTGCGCAAGTATAAGGCATCGGAAACTGATTTTAGAGAATAGGTATTTTTTTCAATTTCACTATTGCCATAATAGTTGGTTGTCACCCCTGTGGCCAGTATAAGGATATCATAATTTACCCTGCCCTCATTCGTCATCAGGAACTTTGTATCTGGGTGTACAGATTCGATCTCCGCAATCCGGATATGTACGTTTTTCTTCTGCCTGAACAACCTCCTCAATGGAAAAGCAATAGAACTAGGCTCAATTCCCGACATGGCTACTTGATAGAGGAGGGGTTGGAACTGGTGGAAGTTATTTCGGTCGATGATAACCACTTGATAATCTTGCGTGGAGATGCGTTTGGCCAGTGTGATACCGGCAAATCCTGCACCTGCGATTACGATGCGTGGTTGGGTTATTTCTGGAAGATTGATAGGCATGTCTGCAAAGGTAAGGTTGTGGAGGGCAAAGAATAATGGTGCCTTTTTATATGTTTTTATTTTGTCCTAAAGGTAACAATATCAGCTTGTTAAAGGTTGTGAGTGAAAGGGGTTTGAAAAATAATAACCTAAAAGAAGGGGCAGGGCTTGTGCAGTATGGAATTTGGTTTTATCTTTGCCGTCCCGTTCGGAAAAAGGCTGAGGAGAAAGTAGGTGAATTGGGAACAAAAAAGAAAGTTCATTGACAGGATGGATAGAGCACATCATCTGGATCTGAGGAAGATTGAGATGATGAAGCTAGGTAAGAAAAGCGAAGCGTTTTCGTTGTGCCGGATTGGATGGAAATCTGAGAGGGTATGGCGGGAAGTTTTAACA
>JBBRDL010000106.1:0-13606 GCA_038203965.1 Chitinophagales bacterium
TGACGTCATTGGTGTTTTTGATCGATCAGTATGGAATAGGGAAATGATAATTGATAATTGATAGTTGATAGTTGAGAATTGAAGATTGAGGAAATAGGAGTTAGGAAATAGGAGTTATGAGTTATGAGTTAGGAAATAGGAAATAGGAGTTAGGAAGGAGAATTGAAAATGGAGGAGATAGGAGATACAAGCAAGAATTTAGGAAGGAGATTTGAAATTAGAAGCTTTTAAAAATTCATCCGTCTTCTGTCTTACGTCTAAAGTCTACATTCTAAAAGAGAATCAATTAATGAAGGAAATAACATTACACGATCTCACATTCGAACCTTTTATCTCTACGGAAGAGATCGAACGGACGGTCATTGCACTTGCTGCCCAGATCGACAACGATTATCGCGGTCGCAACCCGATCCTGCTGATTGTGCTCAACGGGGCATTCATTTTTGCAGCGGACCTGGTGCGGAAAATATCTATTCCTATCCGCTTGGATTTTATCAAGATCAGTTCCTACAAAGGGACAGAATCAACCGGCAAGATGGATGAACATTTTTTATGGAAGTCCAATCTGGAAGGAGAGAATGTGATCTTCGTAGAGGATATAGTGGATACCGGGCATACACTCCATTACCTCAAAGAAAAAATCGCCACACAACATCCAGCTTCCGTCGAGGTCGCGTGCCTGCTTAAAAAACCAACATCTTACCAATACCATGATCACCTCAGATATGAAGGGATCTCGATCCCGGATAAGTTTGTCGTAGGCTATGGCCTCGACTACAACGGCCTGGGGCGTGATCTTGAATCCATCTATTGCAGAAAAGAATCTTGAGTATCCTGATCGTCATATTGATCATCTATGCAGGCCTGTCACTTGCTTTTTATTTTTTACAGCATCTGTTCTTTTTTCGACCTGAAATCCTGCCGCATGATTTCAAATATCAGTATCCGTTTCCTTTCGAAGAAAAACAATTTGATCTACCTGATGGCGGACGGATCAATGCCATTTGGTTTAAAGTGCCCAACAGCCTCGGTGTCATTTATTTTCTCAAGGGAAACAGTCGCAGTATAAAAGGTTGGGGAAAATTTGCGAAAGATTATGTCGGCAAAGGCTACGATTTTTTTATGATGGATTACCGTGGTTTTGGAAAAAGCCGTGGCCATCGTTCCGAACAAATCATCTACAGCGATGCCGAGTATATTTACAACTGGCTCACCACGCAATATGATCAATCTAAAATCGCAGTGCTCGGACGTTCCCTGGGCTCCGGCTTCGCCGCTCGTGTTGCTGCATGGAACCATCCGAAGATGTTGATCCTCGATTCACCTTATTATAGTTTTCAATACCAGATACGCCGCTTTGGCTGGTGGCTGCCATTGCGATGGATACTGCGATACAAGATTCCCACGTATTTGTATATACAGAAGGTCATCTGTCCGATCTACATCATTCATGGTGACAAGGATTTCTTGATTTCGTATGAGCAGGGGGTTAGGCTTCAACAATTAATGCCTGACAAGGTGACCTTGATTACGATCAAGGGTGGGAGGCATAATAACCTGCCACAATTCGAGTCTTATCACAAAGCGCTGTATAAAATACTGAATGGGTAGCATTTGATGGATTTTGATAATTGATAATTGATGGTTGATAGTTGACAATATTGGGAGTATAGATTAGCGAAAATGAGCGGTGAAATATCGTGTAGAAGCTATCGCGGAAATGCAAAATGCAATTTTGCTAACGGGAGAGCGTAGATACAATCTTCGCTCAACATGTGGGAGCGTAGATACAATCTACGCTCAACATCTGGGTGTCAGCAGTCAGCAGTCGACAGTCAGCAGTCGAAAGTCAGCAGTCGACAGTCAGCAGTCAGCAGTCGAAAGTCGAAAGTGTCTTGTGTCTCACATCTCACGTCACGTCTCATTCTTCGACTCCGCTCAGTACAAGCGTCCTTCACGTCTCACGTTTTCCTTAACGTTCTACTTAAACTTTCATATCCCCTTTGTCGGCATTCATCGGCGGATCAGGGGCATTCGGATTTGGATTGAAGGCATCCGGTGGGCAGGACAATTCAGTTACTGATTTTAACAGTTGATACCCATTTATATTAAAGTTGACTTAATCCGCTTGACAGTTTCATTATGTCCGCTTAGCTTTGTCAAAAAATAAAACACAACAACATGAAAAACGTATTTTTATTTGCCACCCTTTTTCTATTGAGTGCTATTGAGATGACCGCGCAGACCCAATATGCAGTCGTCACATCCATTGAATCGATCATCCCTGCAGGACTTGGACGCTCAAGGATCATAGCTAATAAAGAGGATCTCAATACGGCCAATTTTACCACACAACGTACAGATGGTATTAAAAGCGATATGGGCACAGTGAAACGGCAGGATATCAAGATTGACAATTTCGAAGAAACGAAGCTCCTCAACTTCTTTTCCATCAGTGGTATCAACTTCCAGAATGTTGCTTCCAATGATGCCTTGATCTCCGCCAAGCTTAATGAAATGTCCGCTGCCGGATGGGAGCTGGCGTTTGTTGCCACAGGTGTGGAAAGTGATGCCGGTACAGCAGATGGAGAAGGGATTTTTGTGACTCGTTATATTTTCAAACGGCCTTAAAAGGCCAAAGAGGCTCAAGGGGCTTAAAAGGCTCAAGAGGATTAAGAGGCGAAAGAGGCTCAAGGGGCCAATGAGGCTCAAAGGGCTTAAAAGGCTCAAGAGGCCAAAAGGTTATAAGGCTGTGTTGCATGACAGGGATTTTGTCGTGCAGCACAGCCTTTTTTGTGAGTTGTGAATTGCGCCGTGCTGAGCCGAAGTATGAGTTGAGAAAGGTCGCCCCAGGATTTCCATGCGGAAGGATGAGGAAAGGGGTAAACAGGGGACGGGGGCCGCGTGTCTCTTTAAAGAATAGGTGATTTTTGCATGATGATGAGTTGTGATTGGGGTATTTGCATTAAGGCCTCTTCCGCCTCTTCCGCCCCTTCTGCCCCTTTGGCCCCTTCCGCCCTTTGAGCCCTTTTGGCCTCTTCCGCCTCTTCTGCCTCTTCCTCCCTTTGAGCCCTTTTGGCCTCTTCCGCCTCTTCCGCCCCTTTGGCCTCTTCTGCCCCTTTGGCCTCTTCTGCCCCTTTGGCCTCTTGAGCCTCTTCCGCCTCTTCTGCCCCTTTGGCCTCTTGAGCCCCTTGAGCCTCCTCCGCCTCTTGAGCCTCTTCTGCCTCTTGAGCCCCTTGAGCCCCTTGAGCCCCTTGAGCCTCTTCTGCCCCTTTGGCCTCTTTAGCCGTTTCAACCTTTCCCCCCTTAAACCGTTTCTCTCCCTTATTCACTCAAAACTGAGCTCCGAAAGCATACCTTTGCAACGACGTATGGAAGAAAACACCCCCGGATCGAAAATGGCTGACCGTAAACAAGATCATATAGACCTGGCTTTCAAGGCTGATATGGGCAACAAGGGACCGGATGACCGTTTCTATTACGAACCTATGCTGGCCGGGCACCCTCATGACGATCTCGACCTGAGTATTTCCTTCCTTGACAAGAAGTTAAAAGCACCATTATGGGTCAGCAGCATGACTGGTGGCACAGAAATGGCTTTTACCATCAACCGAAGGCTAGCACATTCCTGCGCTAAGTTTGGCCTGGGGATGGGGCTCGGATCGTGCCGCCCGCTGCTGGACAATCTCGACCGTCTTAAAGATTTTGATGTCAGGAGTATCATTGGACCTGATCTTCCATTATATGCAAACCTGGGGATAGCTCAGATCGAATACATGCTTGATCAGGGAAGTGTCGAGGATATCAATATGATGCTGGACCGCCTGAAGGCCGATGGCCTGGTCGTGCATATCAATCCCTTACAGGAATGGTTACAGCCCGAAGGAGATTTTATCATCAACTCACCGATCGAAACACTCGAAAGGTTATTGGATATATTTACGTTGCCTGTCATCGTCAAAGAAGTCGGACAGGGTATGGGACCTGAAAGTCTCGCAACGGTTCTTAAATTGCCTATTGCAGCACTGGAACTTGCAGCTCATGGAGGCACTAATTTTTCGAAACTCGAATTATTACGCTCTAGTGGACAGCAACGTGAAACGTTTGAACCAGTATCCAGGATCGGCCATCAGGCGGGTGAAATGGTAGCATGGATAAATGATATAATGGCCAATGATGAAGGAGATATTCTCTGCAGACAATTTATTATTTCAGGAGGTATCCGTGATTTTCTTGATGGATATTACTGGATGAATAAACTCAATGCACCATCTGTCTATGGCCAGGCAAGCGGATTCCTTAAATATGCTGCCGAAAGCCAGGAAGCATTGGATCAGTATGTACTCAGTCAGATCCGAGGATTACAATTAGCACAGAATTACCTGAAGGTAAAATAAGCGATGGGAGGAAAGACGATATCTGGGTTTTCGAAGCTGTCCAAAATGGGCAAGATCAAATGGCTGGTCGAAAATTTCTTTAAAGATCCTGAAACGGTCAAACGTGAACTGGCATCCTACCTTCTCGCGAATGAAGAACAACAACGGATCCTCGATGGATTCAGTGAAAATACAATCAGTAATTATCCTTTGCCATTAGGGGTAGCACCAAATTTTCTGATCAATGGTGTCATGTATTGTGTACCCATGGTCACTGAGGAAAGTTCGGTGGTCGCAGCGGCAGCAAGTGCAGCTAAATTCTGGCTCGACAGAGGCGGAATACATGCCAAGGTCATCAATACATTAAAAACAGGCCAGGTGCATTTTCTCTGGTATGGTGATCCTGAACTAATCGCATCACATGCAGACGAACTGGCCGCACATCTGGTGCGCAACTGCAAAGACATCACCCACAACATGGATGAGCGTGGTGGTGGAATAAGAAATTTATCACTGATCAATATGTGCGATCGCGAGCCAGGATACTATCAATTACTTTTAGAGGCAGATACCCGTGATTCGATGGGTGCCAATTTTATCAATTCTATTTTGGAATGTTGTGCAAAGGCGTTGCCGGCCTGGTTTGAAGAACATCTGCCTGATGATTTTCCGGTTCCGGAAGTGATCATGTCGATTTTATCAAACTATACCCCTGACTGTCGAGTTCATACTTGGGTAGAATGTCCAGTGGCGGATCTAGGGGAATTTGAAGGTGTATTAAGTTCTGAAGAATTTGCAAGACGCTTTTATACCGCAGTGCGTATCTCTCATATCGATCCGTATCGCGCTACTACGCATAATAAAGGAATATTTAACGGTATCGATGCCGTAGTCCTCGCTACCGCTAATGATTTTCGTGCCGTCGAAGCATGCGGCCATACATGGGCTGCACGCAGCGGGAGGTATAAAGGCTTGAGCAAATGTTCTGTCACAGAAGGCATCTTTCGTTTTGAATTGGAGATTCCATTAGCTGTTGGAACAGTAGGCGGATTGACCACACTACATCCATTAGCTAAACGTTCCTTAGAAATGCTCGGTAATCCAGATGCATCCACATTGATGCAAGTGATAGCAGCTGCAGGACTGATGCAAAATTTTTCTGCCATCCGATCACTCGTGACGACCGGTATCCAAAAGGGTCATATGCGCATGCATCTGCACAATATGTTACTCCGCCTCGAAGCCACGGAGAACGAATCAGCACAAGCAATTAAGTATTTTGAGGATAAGACAGTTTCGTTTCCGGAATTGAGAAAATTTATGGAGCAAATACGGAATGCGGTTGGTGCGAAAAGTTTGTAGATAGTGTCAGCCCTTCCGCCTCTTCGGCCTCTTCGGCCCCTAAATCCTACTTCGGCTCAGCACATCGCCTGAAAGGGACTTTTTTGATTTAACGAATTCAATGCTTTCCGCCTCTTCGACCTCTTCCGCCTCTTTCGCCTCTTCCGCCTCTTCCGCCTCTTCGGCCTCTTCCGCCTCTTCTACCCTTCCGCCTTTCACCTCCGCCTTCGCCTTTTCCTTACCTTTGCCCCCATGTTCCCACAATATGATGTCATCGTAGTCGGTGCCGGCCATGCCGGATGTGAAGCTGCAGTTGCTGCGGCCAACATGGGCAGCCGCGTGCTGCTGGCTACGATGAACATGCAGACCATCGCCCAGATGAGCTGCAATCCGGCTATGGGGGGCGTAGCTAAAGGCCAGATTGTCAGAGAAATAGATGCACTTGGCGGATATAGTGGGATCGTCACGGATCATACTATGATTCAGTTTAGGATGCTCAACAAGTCGAAAGGACCTGCTATGTGGAGCCCACGTGCTCAAAGTGACAGACTCCGTTTTGCGGAGAAATGGAGGCTTATGCTCGAAGCCAATCCCCTGGTAGATTTTTGGCAGGAGATGGTCACCGGCCTGGTCGTCAAAGATGGTAGAGTGACAGGCGTCCGGACAGGACTTGGTCTGGATATTCCCGGAAAATCGGTCGTATTGACCAATGGCACTTTTCTCAACGGGGTCATTCATATCGGCGAAAAACAATTTGGCGGCGGGCGCGCAGGAGAGAAAGCAGCAACCGGTATTACGGAGCAGTTAATCGAACTTGGTTTTGAAGCAGGACGAATGAAAACCGGAACTCCCCCAAGAGTCGACGGTCGTTCGCTTGATTATGAGCAGATGGAAATTCAACCTGGCGACGAACCCGCTGGTAGATTTTCATATACAGAGACTCCACCTTTGTTAAAGCAAAGACCTTGTTATATCACGTATACATCTGAAGCAGTACATGACGCATTACGCACTGGCTTTGATCGCTCACCGATGTTCAATGGCCGTATCAAAGGCATAGGCCCGCGATATTGCCCATCGATAGAAGATAAAATCGACCGCTTCGCGGATAAAGAGAGGCACCAGCTTTTTGTAGAGCCTGAAGGATGGGATACTGTAGAAGTATATGTCAATGGTTTCTCTTCATCACTACCTGAAGATGTACAGTATGAAGCATTGCGCAAAGTGACAGGATTTGAAAATTGCAAAATGTTCAGACCGGGATATGCTATTGAATATGATTATTTCCCACCGACACAACTTTCGCCAACGCTTGAGACGCGACTAGTAAAGAATTTATTCTTTGCAGGACAGATTAATGGTACCACAGGATATGAGGAAGCCGCGTCACAAGGCCTGATCGCCGGTATCAATGCACATCTTGCTATTAAAGAAGAAGCTCCTTTTATTCTCAAAAGATCTGAAGCTTATATTGGTGTGTTGATTGATGACCTGATCAATAAAGGCACGCTTGAACCATATCGTATGTTCACCTCAAGAGCTGAGCACCGCATATTGTTACGCCAGGACAATGCAGATATTAGACTGACACCATTGGCACATGCCATCGGAATGAATGACCTCGAAGAAAGAATGGAAAGGGTGGAGCAAAAAAATGCAGGTATCAAACAAATTGATCAGATGTTATCTGCTGTCAATGCGGATCCGGAGCAGATTAATCCGTTCCTTGAATCCATTGGTAATTCACCCATCCAACAGAAGACAAAACTCGCCCTGATTTTGAGCAGGCCACATATCGGGATTGAACAAATCATTCCATACCTACCTCAACTGGTAGATGGGCTAGTCACCTTTGATGAAGAGACTATCAGCCTTGCTGAAGTCAATATCAAATACCGCGGCTACATCGAGCGCGAACAGGAGATGGTAGACAAGATGAACCGTCTCGAAGAGCTTGCCCTGCATGATTCACTTGATTATTCGAAGATCAATTCACTTAGTATCGAATCACGTGAGAAGCTTTCTCGCCTGAGACCTCGTACGCTTGGACAGGCGAGCCGGATCAGTGGGGTATCACCATCGGATATTTCGGTGTTGCTGGTGCATATGGGACGGTGATCATCAACGGGATGCCAGACGTCAGACTCGCAGATACCAGACGCCAGACTCACAGATGCCAGACGTATGGCAAAATTAGATGGATCTAAACTCTTTGCTCTGACATTGGCGAATTGATTAGTTTCGCAAGCTCAGCTGACATCAGTAATCACCGGAGCTTGCGACGGTGATCATAGTACTCATAGCAGGGGCTGTTAATCATGGAAAATCTAATAATGCCACGCGTCTTATGTCTGAGAGTCTGGCGTCTGAAATCTCAATTAGTAAAAGCATCCTCTATTTCCCTAGCATAATGCTCCTCAATCACCTTCCTCCTCGGCTTGTAGGTAGCGGTGAGCAATCCATTTTCCGGGCTCCAGGTATCTGAAAGGAGGATAAATTTTTCGATGCGCTCATGGCTGTGCAGTCCGAAATTGTCTAAGAGGTCACGATACATCTGGAGGACCAGGGTATTGTGAATCATATATTCCGGGGCAGTCCAATGGATATTTTTTTCTGCACATACTTTTTTAAGTCCATCGAAATGCGGAATGATCAATGCGATGGTATACGGTCGTTTAAAACCGATGATCATTGCTTCATGAATAAGGGGATGATGTACGAGCAGGGATTCTATCTGAGCAGGGGCAATAAATTTTCCGGAAGCGTGTTTGTAGATATTGGATTTGCGATCGGTGATCACCAGGAAATCTTCTTTTTCCCAGCGGCCAATATCGCCGGTGTAAAGCCAGCCGTCCTTGATCGCTTGTGCAGTCGCCTGTTCATCTTTGTAATAGCCCAGCATCACGTTTGGTCCTTTGACGAGTACTTCACCATCGTCAGCAATACGCACTTGGACACCTGGAATGGGGAGGCCAACAGTCCCTCTTTGGTTGCCACCCGGTTCGAAACGGTTTATAGCGATGACAGGAGATGCTTCAGTGAGTCCATAACCTTGCCGGATTTTGATGCCGCTACGGGCATACAGCCTTTCTACTTTCGGATCAAGATAGGCAGCACCGGAGACAATACCTTTGAGTTTACCTCCCATGGATCTTTTCCATCGTTTGATGATCCATTGATGCGCAATTAAACTTCCGATATGAGACAGAAGTCCCCGATTTGTTTTTTCCCATGAGCGGTAGGCCCATCGCGTAAACCAGGATGTTTCTTCAATACGATCTTCGAGAACGGAAACAAATCGCTCCAAGATTAAGGGTACACTGGTAAAATATTCAGGGCGGATATCTTTTAAAGCGAAGAGTGCATTTCGATAGGATTCGAGAAAATATATATTCGCACCACATGCTATGTAGACATAACAAACGATACGTTCGAAGATATGGCTGAGCGGAAGAAAACTCATCACCTTTGTACCAGGTGTAAAAGGTACAAGAGACAAAACCGACATCACATTGGATACAACATTGCGATGCGAAAGACAGACGGCTCGCGGCTCACCGGAAGACCCAGATGTATGAACGATCGTGGCGATGTCATCCACCAGTAGAGATGATCGAATTTCTTCTAAACGTTTTATTTCTTCCACTGTTGACAGTTGGTTTGTGGAGACCAAATCGTCAAGCAGCATTATATTTATTCCTTTGTAAGGAGCGACAGCTACAGCGTCTGTATGAATGAGGATTTTCGGCTCGATTCGCTGGATTATCAAATCAAGTTCAGCTTCTCTCACCGGGTGATGCAGCGGTGCGGAGATGGCACCAGTAGCCATGATCGCCATATCAGTGGCAAGCCATTTGATACTATAGCGATCGGTGAGGATGACTACACGGTCGCCTTTTTTCACATCTCGTTTGATCAGGTCTAAGGCAATTTCCTGGACAAGGTTCACTAACTGATCTGAAGTGATTTCCTCTTTGCTGCCTTGTCTCCACATAGCTCCGGCTATCCGCTGGGGAGTGCGGTGTGCCTGATAGGCAGGGAGATCGAAGAGGAAGGTGAAGGAGTTCACTTGAGTAAGATAGTAAGAAGTGTAAGACAGTAAGACAGTAAGAAGTGTAAGACAGTAAGATAGTAAGAAGTGTAAGACAGTAAGATAGTAAGAAGTGTAAGACAGTAAGAAGTATAGCGTGGGGTGCAATAAAATCCGATGCTGGTGAGTGTATACTCGTCAGTGGATAATCCTTCCCTAACGCAATTCTTCCTCAATTAACACGACCTCCGGATCTTCGAGTATATAATCCAGTAGTGGATGCGTCGGAGTGTTTTTAAACGCCGCGAAACGATATCCTGCTTGCTGTAACGAATCAAGAACTTTCTCTTCCGGGAACGAAAGGAAAGCATCTCCACCACGGAAAAACATAAGCTCCAGATTTTCATGTGGTGGCAGGTTTAGAATGACATAATTTTTAATGATATCCTCACTTAATTCCTTGTATACTTTTGTGTGTTGCAATTTAAGGTTTCGAAATTCGTGTGTTTTGTCGCGATGCCGGATCATCTCCATCGGACGCAGGCAAATGAATGCGGCGATAATAGCAACCCATGGCATCCATCTTGAAGAGCCTGTATTTTTACTGACTATCGATTCGGCTTTGTGCGTTATCGTGCTGATACTGTAGGCCATCATGATCATCATCAGTCCCGAAACCGGAAATACAAATGCAGGCATGCGTGTGGCGACGAAGGTGAAGAATCCAAAGATGACCGCTATCATCGCCATGAACGTGAAGGTGTATTTTTTAGCGGCTGTTTTGGAAAAGAGCAACATCATCCATCCCATCACCAGCATGATCACCAATGGCCAGGTATAGACAAAGGGAAGCATTTTAAAATGGAAATACCAGGGTCCTTCATGTCCCAGATCTTTCATTATATGTATCTTATTGTAAGCATACGACGCGGCACTTTCCAATGGAAATGCCTTCAAAATGTATAATTGCCAAGGCCCAAAGACCAAAACTGAAACCAGGAAAGCAATAAAAATATGAAGGTAAAACTTGAAGGTGCTGCGATATTCCGGTGAAAGCAAGATATACAAGCCCCAGCCTCCAAAGACAAGAAAGGCAGTTAGCCATTTGACGAGCACAGCGCATCCAATAAGCACCCCTGTAAGTATGCCCCATGGCCACAATTTCATGGTATTGAAATATTTTGTCAAAGCCCAGATAGCGGCTGTGATATAAAAATAAAAGGTGAAGTCATTATGATCCAGACTCATCCATCCAGAAATCATTTCCAATCCATACCATGAGGTAGTCACAAGCAATGCAGCCATATAAGAGGTTTCGTCATTCCTGGTCCATCGTTGCGCAATCTCGCGGACCATCCATACGGCCAAGGTGCCCATGATGACTGAAGGGAGGCGGATGGCAAAGGTTGTAGCTCCGAAAATTTTCATCGAAAGTGCCATCTGCCACAAAAACAAAGGCTGTTTATGCACCCAGATATGGCTGTTCCACCAATCTGCATAATGATAGGGGAACAATGGGTGTTTAATAAGCATGGGTTTAAATGGATCCTCTATCATATTTTTTGCAACCAGTGCATGAAACCGCTCATCCCAGTTTTGAAGGTAGGGATCTATCACGGCCATCAACAGGCGAAGCAGCAGGGCACTGAAGAGCAACAGATAAAACGCTTCCTTGCGATAAGGCGTTTTATAAAACATGAAGACACTTGCTATGGCGGGTAGGCAAGCAAGTACTAATCCAAGTGTTGTCTCGTTTTGGAAAAAGATCATTTCGGCTGCAAAGTAATCGTTTGCTTATAGATATCTATTTTCACACCCATAAATGTCCCTCCTACGCAAACTCGCCGGCGAAACCGCCATCTACGGATTCAGCTATATCCTCAGCCGGGTATTGCATTATGTCCTCTTTACGATTTACCTCACCAGGGTGGTATCTCCTGCCCAATTTGGGATATACCGAGATTTATATTTCTATGTAGCCATCCTGCTGGTATTCCTGACCTTCCGAATGGAAACCACGTATTTCCGATACGCAAAGGAGGATAGACCAGCGGTGACGACCATGTCGATGTCTTTTCTGACGCTCTTTGCAGGAATCTTTTTTATCCTTCTTTTGATTTTCAAAACAGATGTAGCTATTTGGTTGGAATACCCTGATATGACCACGCATATCATGATGTTGGGTGGCGTCTTGTTTTTTGATACGATGACTGCTGTCCCATTCGCCAGTCTCAGACAACAAAACCGACCGATGCGGTTCCTGGCGTTGAAGCTGGGGTCTATCGCTCTCAATATATCATTGGTCATCTTTTTTATTGAATGGGCACCGCATCTGGCTACTGACAATTCCGTTTTGAATGGGGTTTTCAAAACAGAGGATAAATTGTTTTATGTTTTCCTCAGCAATCTACTGGCCAGTGCTATAACTTTTATCATGTTGCTTCCACTCTTGCGGCACCAGGCATTACGTTGGGATATGAGGTTCCTTCAAAGAATGCTCCGCTTTTCATGGCCGCTAGTGGTAGTAGGTTTTGCAGGAGTCATCAATCAATACTCCTCCATTGCTTTCCAGAAGTATCTATTACCGGCAGATTTAGATACCAATTTGTCCAGCGGAGGGATCTATGCAGCCGCTGCATCACTTGCTATCTTATTAAGCTTGTTTACCACAGCATTCAATTATGCCGCGGAGCCATTCTTCTTTGCACACAAAGAAAGAGAGGATGCCCGCACTGTATATGCGGATGTCGCGCTTGCATTTACGATCATTGGTTCACTGATGATGCTGATGATCCTGGCGTATATTGATTTATTTCAGTTATTACTTGGAGAGAATTTCAGGGAAGGACTGGTCGTAGTGCCGATCCTACTAGTGTCTTTTTTATTACTTGGCATCTATTACAATGTATCCATCTGGTATAAGCTTGCTGATAAGACTATTTTTGGTGCATGGATTGCCGGGTTTGGTACCATCATCACGATTGGTTTGAGTTTTTTATTGATCCCGGGCATGGGTGTCATTGGTTCTGCCTGGACCGCTCTGGCCTGTTACTTGTTTATGGTCATATCAGCATATCTCCTCGGACAGAAATATTATCCGATACCTTATAAAACAGGTCGAATCGCCGGATGGATAGTCGGTGCTATGCTCATGTATTTTTTGATGGAATGGCTGCGTGGGTTTTATGTTGGTCAGATTGGGATTGTACTTTTGGTCAATACCGGTTTGATATTGGTATATGTGTTTTTAATCTATTGGTTGGAGAAAACGCTGCTTCGAAATGCCATTGGCAAAAATTGAAAAGTGAATGTGTTTATAGGTTTATATGCTTATATGTTGATGTGTTTATATATTGATCTGCTAATGTGCTGATGATTCAAAAGCGTAGACGAATAAGTAACGTTATATAGTCAGTTTTCTACACGTCTCACGCCTCACTCCTTCCGTATATACGCCGCTATCCTAGACGCTTTCCGCGCAGGCATCCACGCAGCAAGTGTGCCGATGACAAAAACAGTAATCCCGACGATCAATAAATCAATCCATCGTAATTCAATCGGATAAGAATCTACCACAAAACCTTCCGGTATAGGCACAATTCCGAATTGTTTCTGAAGAATATAAAAGCCAACCGCCAGTAGAATCCCAATAGCAAGACCGAGGAAACAAATCATCCATCCTGAACGCATGAAGATCTTCCGCACATCTGCCGGTGATGAACCCATTGATTGCAAAATGGAGATATCCTTTTTCTTATCAAGTACGATCATCCACAACGCGCTCACCAGGTTGAACGAAACGATGATCAAAGTCAGCGATACTACCGCAAATGAAATCCATTTTTCAATATTCATCAAT
>JBBRDL010000107.1:0-13102 GCA_038203965.1 Chitinophagales bacterium
CCTTCGGTAATTTCGTCAAAACCTTTGATGCCAGTAGGGCATTTGATTAATTTATTACGCTTAGTGGTAATTTTTTCTTTTGTAGTTTTTGCCATATTGATAGTGCTTTGTTATTTTGCTTAGATGGAGTTTCTACAGAATTTTTTTCAAATTTACGTAATTATTCATATTGTCGATTTTACTGGTTTGTCCATTGTGTGTAGATCGATTAATATTTCCTCTATCGTCGTAGCATGACCGCTAACGTCCCTGGCTTAACGCCGTGGCGTTCTGGGATTTCATCTTCAAGATAGCAGAATCTGGCTTAAGATTTGGTGTCAACATTTCCATTAATTTCAGTACAGCCGGGGTACAATATTGGAAAACTATCAATTTGGTTTTGGCTTTGAAATTTTATGTTTCCAGTGGGACAAGGTTGACTAAAAAGCAGTTGCCCGCCGAAACCAGTTAATATTGAAATTTGAATAATATGCCTGATTGCTTTAAGCATTACTAGATTCATAATTTTGTTAATTATGGACGATAACACGGATATGTCCGCAATTAAATATAGGGAATCTTGCTGATTCTCAGGCAGTCCATGCTGCGCTTTTCGATATGTTCATGGCGGCAAGCCAAACTCTCATGCTGAGCGGGCGCACAAGGATAAGTGTCAGGCAGTCGAAGTATTGCGCTTTTTATATGTTCGAATCCAGGCAGCACAGCCGACTCCTGACCATCAGACATGATGAATGGATAGTGGGTAATGTTTTCTTTAGTGTCATACCCTGCCATTGGCATACAGCATAATTTGTACATACCTAGTTAAACCAAACCGCATAGCCCTGTCTCCGTAAATCGAGGGCCAGCTTCTCTTCCATCGCCATAGCTTCCTTCTTGTTCATCGGTTTTACATTGATTAGATCATAGAGACTGGGACGCAGATATCGGCCGTACTTCATGACGAGGCTGGAAGAAATGTTGTAGCCTTTCTTACTTACGTATCCGGTCTTATGCTGCCTGAATCTCTCTTCAGGATCTTTACTGGTCATCCCTACATACAGACACTCGAGCACACCATTAAACTGCGGATTGGCCTCTCGGAACCTGGTATGTTCAGTAAAGACCCGCTTTGATAATTCAATGACGTAGACCCGATATGTTGCCATCTGTAAGAGCAAGATACAAACTAAGGGCACGCAGGCTATCGATATATGACATAGATGAGCGTGCCGCGTGGCCTAATGCATTGAAATAAACCGAAGCAGTATAATCGACGATTCTATCGCAAGATGTTTATTTCTCAATAGCTGTTTCCATATAAAAAGCTTCGATCCATTTACCCCCTTCTTTGACATAGGAAACAGCTCCGAGGACCTTTGGGGAGAGAGGGATGCCTCCGCACTCCCCTACCTGGGTCGCCACATAGGTCAGCAGCACGGCCTTCTTGTTGAGTTTCAAAAATCCGATATCATTCAATGAGAAGCTCTTCACATTACAATCGACAAAGGCCGTCTGGATCATGTCCGTCTTGGTACTGATGCCTTCAGCACCCATCGACAAAAACGATTCCCTGGTTCCGGCACGAAACCCTTCCACATCTTTATTTTTCCAGTTATTCCAGGCCGCTATATCCAGTGCGATGATATGGGCCTTCAGCTTTTCATCTTTTGGATTCGCTACTTGCCCCGATGCCACATGGACGATCATAAAAGCGCTGACTACCAGCAGTACTATTCTTTTCATAATTGTAATGTTTACAAATATTCAGTTTGTATGGTACCATCATCATCAGAAGGATGATGCCATGATTCACTACTCCACTATTTTCCAATAGGAATCTTTGCGTGTGACCTTTCCATTCCTAAACTCCCATAGGTCGCAACCGCGTACTTTCAAACTATCCCCTGAAGTCGTGGTACCACTGAGTGTCCACTCTGATACGCCCATATCCCCTGCCACCCAATGCCGGTCGTCACCATAGTGAACATCCGGGATGCCATTGAAGCGACCTGCAAGGGCTTCTCGCACTTGTGCTTTACCAATGAAACGTTGCCCCCATGGGTCAGGCCCTCTTGGAAAGTCAAAAGAGCAATCATCACTGAAGTATTCCATAATGGCATCAAGGTCATGTCGGTTAAATGCTTCAAGGGCATGTTTTAAAGTTTCTGCTGTGACCCTCATTTCTTGTGCGTTGGTTTGAGTTTGCAAGGTTTTATCTTCTATCTTACTGTTACAAGTAATCAGTCCTAAAAGTGCACTTAATAGTCCTACCCTTAAAAATTGATTTAACATAGCCTATTTCTTGTGTCCGGCTTCAAATTACGACAACTATCCAACAAGCCAGCGCTATCGTAGGGGTAAGTTGACATTGTTCAGCAAATTCAAGCGATTGGAGTAATTTTGGAATCGCTTCTTCAAAGGCATTCATGAAGAAATAGTTGATACCAACATTGCTCAGTGTAAAGGCCCTCCCTTTAGTCCAGTTTATCTGTTCAGCGAGAGCGACTCCTAATTCTCCATATTCCACACCCTTTCAGGATCAATTCGCTTATAGGTTGAACTGATCTTAGTAAGCAAATTTACTTTTTGCGTGTCAATTGCCGCTTTGGGAACCTCAGCAATGAGCGAATCAATGAGCTCCAGACCTGATTTTTGGCCTGTTACATTAAAAGTTGTGGCTAGACTGATCATAGCGATCAGCAAAGCAAGTACATGGATACTATTTGAGCGCATGAGCAATCTATTTAGGTGTGCGAAACAACGTTCTTGGGCAAAGTAGGAAATTTCCGGAAATAATCTCTCGAACCTATTTGTCTATTGCTGAGTATAGTGCTTGTTCGAACTAATCACTTTTCCTATCACTTGATGCACTCTATCCTGAAACGAATAAGCTATAGTTTTCAAAATATCAAAAATTGATGTCACGCCGATGTTATGGGTTTGTTCTTATCGATTTTCACAATTTTGCTCCCTGAATTAAGATTGACGTGTTTATGGATTGTTCCTTCAAATGCAAAAATTTCTTCCGCTCTAGGTCTAGTTTAAAGCTGTCAAAATCTTGCTGCGTTTCAAATTCTACCAAATGAATTTCATACGGTTGGTCAATATGACTTTCTATGAAATTGTTCTTGGTTGGTCTGACGCTTAATAAGAGCCGTCCATTATAATTTAAAATAGCCGGAATGGCAATGCTTTCAAATTCGTCAAATATTTGCTCTTGTACTTCTATGATGTATATAAGCTGTGTGATGACTATCATTATCTATACTGATTGCCTGATTGGCAGTATCACATGAAATTCCGCGCCTTCGTTTTCATTTGAATGTGCAAATATTTCACCCTGATGGCTTTCAATAATTTTTTTTGAAAGCGCTAAACCAATGCCTGTTCCGATGAATGTATCTTTGCTGTGCAGGCGTTGGAAGATGTTGAATATTTTATCAGCATATTGTTGTTCAAAGCCTATTCCGTTGTCTTTGAAAACTAATTCGTAATAAGTTATAAGCGGATTGAAGGCGGGATATTCTCCAATTTGTTCTGACGTAAGTATGCGTGATGTGATGGTGATAACAGGTGGCACATCTTGTTTAGAAAATTTAAGTGCGTTGCTGATAAGGTTATAAAAAAGCTGGGTCATCTTCAAGGGTATTGCATCAATGGTTGGGAGATTATCTATTATAATTTCAGCTTTCTTTTCATGAATAAGAAGATCAAAATCATCAATAATACTTTTGAGTGTTTCGTTTAAATCCGTTGCTGCAAATAATTTTTCATGGTGCAACAGTTGTGAATAGTTGAGCAAGTCTTTTATAAGAATTGTCATACGATTGGATGCGTTTTCAATCTTATTGAGATAAGATTTTACTTCTGTTGATAATCCCTCTTTATGTTTGTCTTGTAAGCGCATGGAAAAAGTTAAAATTTTTCTTAGTGGCTCTTGCAGATCATGGCTTGCGATGTGGGCGAACTGGTCTAACTGGATGTTGGTTTGCCTTAGTTCTTCGTTTGATTGTTTGAGTTCAGTCGTTCTCACTTTTACGATCGTTTCCAATTCTTCGGCAAAAGATTTAAGTTTTTGTTCTACTTCTTTGCGTTCGGTAATATCTTCAATAGTCAGAAGAATTAATTGCTCTGAGCTTTTTTCGCCTAGAATTTGCAACGCATTTAATAACAATGTGCGTTCACCAAGCTCAGGAAATTTGAGTATGATTTCAAAGTCGGTGAGGCGTTCACGTTTAGGAATAATTTTTTCAAGCAGTGAGCGCATAACACGATCATCCCACTGCTGCTTCTGAATTTCGTAAAATAATTTTCCTTCGGTGTCGTGTTCTTCTGCATGAAATTTTTTGTAAAAAGATGCGTTCGCGGTTTTTATACGCAATGTCTTGTCAAGAATGATAAGCGGCTCGCGAATGGTGGTAACGATGCTTTCGGCATAGTACCGCAATGCGTTAAGTTGTTCATGCTTATCAAGCAACTCCTGATTTACGATCGTTAGCTCTTCGTTGGTTGATTGTAGTTCTTCCTTTGATGTTTCTAATTCTTCATTTAAACTTTGCATCTCTTCGTTGCTGCTTTGCAACTCTTCGTTGGCGCTTTGCAATTCTTCATTGGCGGCTTCCATGTCTTCCGTGATGGAGCGAATGTCTTCACGGTTATGCGCTAATTCCTTTTCTAATTGTTCATTTCGTATTTGCGTTGTATTTATTATCGTTGATGCATATTTTACTTCTTCCTGTACAACAGGGATTATTTTTTTCTCAAACTGAATTAAGAAATGAAGTTCAACCGTATTGGTGAGCGGAATAATTTCAATAGTAACGATAGATTGTTTTCCATTTGAGTTTACAGGAATATTCTCTTTGGTAATAGATGCCTGTTCCTTCGTAGCTTTGTGAATGGCGTTTCGTAATTCAAATGCTAAGCCCTCACGCGCCATTTTCATGAGGTTGTGCGTGGGCTTGCCTTGTGATTGTTGAAGAAATGCAGAGGTGTCACCGTGAAAGTGAACAATGTCCAATTGTTCATTCACGACCACACTTGCAGGGGATTTTGAAATCATGATGGCCTCTGCGCTTTTGCGGAAATCTGTTTGTGATGCTTCTGCCTTCGTAACTGCTCTGTCCTTCGATGTCAATGCTTCTTCTTTGCGCACGGTTGCCATATGCATGAAATGGCCTGGCACGGGCTTGCGCGAATAAATTTTTTCGAGCATGGCAACTTGCAAAAACAAATCCGATGATGCGCCAATAGCTTCGGATTTTCCCAAGAGAAGAAAACCACCTTCTTTGAGTGCATAATGAAAAGTGGTGAAGGCTTTCTTATGCAAAAAGGAATCCATGTAGATAAGCACATTGCGGCATGTGATTAAATCCATTTTTGCAAAAGGCGGGTCTTTCAAAAAATTATGGGGAGCAAACACACACATATCGCGAATGAGTTTATTCACCTCGTAATCACCATTATTTTTTCTAAAATAATTTTTCAATTGTATGGCTGAAAGATTTTCTATATCGGCTTTGCTGTAAATACCTGCCCGTGCTTTCTTGATGGCTTGCTCAGAAATATCAGTTCCGAAGATTTGAATTTTCGTATCGGATACTTTCTCCCCTAAAAATTCTTGTAAAGCAATGGCAATTGAATATGCTTCTTCACCTGTGGAACATCCAGCACACCATATGCGAAGAGGCTTATCGGAAGATTTGTTTTTAAACAGTGTGGGAAAAACTGATTCGGTTAATACTTGAAAAGTTTTTGGGTCGCGGAAAAAAGAAGTAACGGGAATGAGCACATCCTGAAAGAGCGCATCTTGTTCGGCGTTGTTCGTGCGCAAATATTTTAAATAGTCGGAAAGATTTTTCTTTTTTAAAATGGCAATTCGCCGTGCAACGCGTCTGTGAAAAGTGGGCTTTTTATAGTACGTGAAATCAACCCCAGTTCGCTTACGAAGCAACAAAATAATTTGCTTGAAAATATCTTCGTCGCCTTTAGGTAGTGGTTCTTCGACAATGAAAACATGACTGGTTTTGTATGCATTATTGATTTTTAAAAGCTGAGCAGGAATTTTTTCGGGCGTTAAAATAAAATCAACGACGCCTGAATCTACCGCGCTTTTTGGCATACTGTCGTAAGCTGCCGATTCGGTGTCTTGCGCAATGCTGATGCCACCGTGTTCTTTGATGGCTTTCAATCCAAGTGTTCCATCGCTGCCAGTGCCTGACAATACAACACCTATTGCACACTCCTTATGCACATTGGCCAGTGATGTGAAAAAAATATCTATAGAAAGATTGAGAATTTTTTTGTCGCGCGGGGTGAGTTGCAACACCCCATCAGTGGATGTAAGAATTTTGTTGGAAGGAATAATGTAGATGTGGTCGGGTGCAAGATGAATATCGTCAATGATTTCATGCACCGGAATTTTTGTTACCCGTTGTAAAATCTCTGGTAAAAGGCTTTCATGCGAAGGGTCAAGATGCTGCACCAGCACATACGCCATTCCAGAATTTTCGGGTATCGCTTCGAGTAATCGCTTGAAGGCATCAAGTCCTCCTGCACTCGCGCCAATGCCTACGATGGGAAAGTTCTGCACCGTAGCGGGTGGCTGTGATTTCGTTTTAATTTTTTCTTTTGCAGCCATTTGTTGAAATAAAGAATGCGAAGTTAATAAAATAAAGGGTGGAAAATGCACATAACACGGCTTACAGCTTTGCTGTATGGCAGATGCTAGCAGTACATCTCATTAGAATTCCTAAACTTAAATCTAGCACATATTTTTCATAAAAGCACTACAGCCCCATATTGCCAAACTACTGTTAGCTGCCGTTTTGTGCTCTATAAAACTTTGTAGACTTAAGTTAGGACGAAAGTTTGTTCAAAGCAATGTACATTGATTGCTTCTCTGTGTTAAGTGGGTAAGGTGCAAAAATAAAAAATGCTTGTAAATGTGTTGGCACATACAAACATAAATTTATGTCTTGTGAAAAATAGAAAACTTGACTCCTTATAGGAATGTTTACAATTACAAAATTCAATTATGCTGCCACGCCAAGCATAGCTTTACATTCTTCTGCACATTTGCGACCATCATCAGCACATTCTTTGTAATGTTTCATGTCAGCATGCTTTTCACATTCAGTTTCGCAAGCAATACAAGCGTCCTCACATTTTTTTCAAAGAGCATCATTTTATTTGAGATTAAATTATTACGCCTCAGATTTACTTCTTCTCAACTAAATCCATTCCACATTTTGGACATTTGCCCGCTTTGTCACTCGTCACTTCGGGATGCATTGGACAAGTGTAGGTCATTGTCATTTTCTTTTTCTCAGCTTTCATTTCAGTTGAATTTTTCATGTCCTTATTCATCATTGCGCATTTATCCATTTTGCCACTCATATCCATTGTCCGTCCTTCATCTGTATTTTGCTCCCGTCTTTCATAATGCACTTACCGTTGGTCATACATTTTGAGTTATCGCCAGATGCGCTGTTGCCCGTTTTTCAGTTTTGCTGCTAACCGATTTATTGAATAAGTATATGGGCTATAAAGTTGGGTACTTTTTTGAGGTAACAAATTATATAATTTGGGAAATAAGTTACATGATTCACACATTTGGGAAGCATGAACTTTCCCAGTTACGAAAGAGAAGTCAATTTATTTCTAATTACTTTTTTCCTAAAAGCTATGTTCCGGATGATTTTGTTTTGCTTGTCGTAATCAAAGTCAGCATAACAAATGTCTATGCGGTGGATGTTGAGCTTTGCAAATAATCAAAACGGACAGCGTTTTGCTTAGTCACAGATGTAAAATACACTCCGGATACACCTCTTGGCTTCGCAGCAAACGGTCAACCCATACTGAACGTAAATAGAGGCGCCCAACTCCAAGTGTGTACGTCAGCCCGCGTGACGCAAAACTCGTATTGTGGGTTTGTGCTCCTTTCACCCCGAAGATGTGTCGTTCAAATATAGCTTAAACGGTCCTTAGAATTCAGGAATAAATAATCTGCTTTCACTATTCAAGTTACTTAACATAGTTTGGAGATTCACACTTTTGCCAATACTCAACTATGATTTTCAACATACTTTTTAAATCTTGAAAACTCGTAGGCTTGATAAAAAATCCTTGAATAGATTTTGAGTAAGCGTCAACAACAGCTTCTTGTGCAGCGCTTGTTGTAAAAAACAAGTAAGGGATCGTTTTTAATCGTATGTCCTCGTTTTCATGAATTTGCTTTCTAAGCTCTATGCCATTTAACTTTGGCATATTGATGTCAGAAAAAACAATAAAAGGCTCAGTGGTTTTTGCGGTCAAATAGGTAAGTGCTTCTTGTCCGTCATTAAAAAAAACAATTTTATTTTTATAATTAAGTTCTTTAAATACTTCACTAAACATCTCTTGGTCATCAGCGTCATCTTCAACGATGATAATTTCTCCGTTCTTATTCATTTTATTTTATTTAAACGTTTAATATGCAAATGTACCATAACATTTCTTGAAGTAAGTTTCAAATTAGTAGGTTCTCCAAGCATGACCTACACGTATATCTATGCACCCAAATATAGAAGTTTTCATTTAAATGTCAATAGGTTCGTATTGCGCTTTTCAATATCATCATGGCGTAGATACAAACTTGCGCTTTTCATATCCTCCTATCAAGATACTCCAGTGGACTCCTAATCTGAACAAGCTCTTCCTTCGCAACTTGTAGATACCGTTGGGTCGTCTTGATGTCAAAATGGCCAAGAAGCTCCTTGAAATACTGGATATCTGCCCCTTTTCCAGGAGGTGCACGGCAAAAATGTGCCGTAGCACATGAAAGGTCACTTTTTTATGCATTCCTGCAGCTTGTTTGCCCCGGTTAAAGATCGCCTGAGCACTTCGTGTACTATAGGGATAGTCTTTCTCCTGTCCCTATAAATACAATATATGCATAATGTGGTTTTTTTAAATAACGCACTTCGTCTATTATTTAAAAAGCGAAGGTAATTGATCTATGCCCTATTTGTGCAGCGTAGTTCTAGATACATGTCCTATGCTCTCAGCCATATTCTCCCCCTTCCTCTTCACCACCTCACTCACCCGGTAGACAAGGTATATACACAACCCCATGATCCCCACCATCACAAAACCCAATATATCAAAATGCTCCAAAGGACTGCTCTCCGACTGCTGCACGACGACAATACCTGCAAACATCGCCGCGGCACCACCGGCCATCTGTTGTAAGGAAGAATTAATACTCATAAACGCACCCCGGTCATACATCTCCGGGACGGCCGAGTTGAGCGCAGTAGCCGGCACCATACGACTCATGATCCCCATAAACAGGATCATATTGATCACGATGACCAGCCAGATAGGACTCGGACCCAAGTGGGTATAGACCACCACCATAATCGCAGCAATGAACGAACCAAAAACAAAAATTTTATACTTATCTACCCGGTCACTGATCCGGCCGATGATCGGCATGATGACCATCGAAGAAATCCCTGTAAAAAAGAAAATGGCCGGAAGATCTGTCTGCGCAATCATGACATTGTTGACCAAAAACGCACTCGTAAAAGGCATCAGCATGAATCCACCAAGCGACAACATCGCCGTCGCCATAAAACCAATCCGATAATGTTTCTTCCGTATAGTATGCCATAGATGCTGAAAGGCATTTTTATTGGACTGCAGTTTCAGATGCTCCGTCAGGGGTTGGAGTTTAAAGACGACGGCAGCACCTATGAGGATCGCCAAGACAACAACCATGATAAACGTCGCATGCCAGCCCCATGCATTGGCCAGCACCAGCCCAATCGGTATACCCAGTATCTGACTGCCGGCAAAAGCCATCTGTACATATCCCATTACTCTACCCCGCTGCTGCAGACTAAACACATCGGTGAGGATCGCCATCGACACTGAACTCACTACCCCACCGAAAAGACCGGTCACAATACGCGCGAGAAACAAGGTGTGATAATCATACGCCATGGCACAAAAAGCAGTGCCGAGAATAAACCCTGTATAAAAAAACAATAACAACTTCTTGCGGTCAAACTTATCTGCAAAACCGGCAGTGAGAATACCTGAGATCCCGGCACTGATCGCGTATGCCGAAACCACCGAGCCAAACTGAGTCGTACTGAGACTAAGCTCTTTCAGCAGAATATCACTCAGCGGGGAGATGATCATAAAATCCAGGATGATCGTAAACTGCAGCAAGGCCAAAAGCAGTATAATAAATTTCTGATAGGGTGTAAAGTCCGGTGCTTTGACTTTATCAGGTTTTGATGCCGAGGATGATGTTTTTTGTTCCATGGGGTTCCCAGACACGTATGAGGTGCGTTTCAAAGTGCATAGATAATAGATTCAAGGGCATAATGATCTGCCAGTTCATAGATTATTTGATATGTTTTCGATTTCAGGATGTCTTCTGTCGACTGTCAATATCTCTCATGGTGCATTAAAAAAATTATCACGCAGAGACGCTGCAGTTAACCCATACACGTATATGACTGAAAGCTGGGAGCTGGGAGCTGGAAGCTGGAAGCTATAAATATTAAATTCTAATCTTACTTTCACCTCAGAATGAAAAACTCCTCCGGAATCATTTTACCTTTAAATCCATGGCTGTTCTTAATCGTGCTGACCGGCTTGTCCATGGTGATGCGGTTTTTCTCCTTCTTTCCTTCGGTCATCGATCATGATGAATCCACCTACATCGTGATCGCTGATGCATTGCGGCAGGGCGATATATATCTGCGTGATGTCATCGACACAAAGCCCATTGGGATTTTTACACTTTTTGCCCTTTTCCAGACGCTGTTTGGAAAATCAATACTGATCATCCGGGTCTTGACGGCCCTGTGGATAGCGCTGACAGGCTGGATGCTATTTTTGATCCATCGCAGGTTGATCGATGACACATCTACCAATAGTCATAACCCCGGTCCAGTCGCCAGCGGTATGATTTATATATTCATTACCTCTGTCTATACTGTATTCGGAGTCTCCCCTAATACCGAACACTTTTTTGTCCTCTTTACCGTCTTAGCCCTATATCTGCTGGTCAGTAAAAAGGGATTCGGATGGATGTTTCTTGCAGGTCTGTTGCTGGGCATAGGTTTTATGATCAAATATGTCGTGTTGTTTGATGCCATCGCACTGGGGATATTTTATTTATGGCAACAAGTCGTCGCCGGTAAAAAATGGCTCTATTGGTTTCTAAGGTGCGCGCTAATGGGGATTGGTTTCCTTGTCCCATTTACGATCGTTTGGCTTTACTACGTGCAGGTAGGAATGGGTGAATCCTTTTTCTTTTACTCCTTCCAGGTGAGCGGTGAATATTTTATCAAACCGCCGTGGTATAAATATATCCTGTATGTCCTCGATGGTTTAGCCCGGTTTCTTCCGGTGACCATTTGGTTTATATACTGTTCCTGTCACTGGCGGACCGTGGGTCCGAAATTACCTTTCCTTGCATGGGGGTGGGGAGCACTGGTATTGTTTATCATATTATTGCCGGGCAAATTATTCCCGCACTATTTCATCCAGTTTATGCTGCCTTTAAGTCTCCTCGCAGGTAGTTTTTTTGATACTCGTCTTACGCCCGGGCGTGCATTATCATGGATGAGAAAACCTGACATCGGGTATAGCCTGATGATTATCATCCTGATCACGAATTTTGCTTTCCAAAAAATAGACTATTATGATAAACCCGATTATCCAAGGGAGGTAGCCGCGTATTTAAATACAAAACTGAAACCAGGGGATATCATTTATACAGCCAATGCATCTCAAATCATTTACCATCTCACGGGCACCGAAAGTCCAACTCCTTATGTCCATCCATCTCTGATCTGGACCAAGGCTAATAACGAAGCGCTGGACATCAACCAACAGACGGAGTGGAATAAAATTCTTAAACAAAATCCGCGCTTTATTATTACTAAAAAACAATTGCCCTCAGGCAACCCGATGATTCCGGCCTTACTAAACCTCTACCGAGTAGTAAAGACTTTCGGTAAGGAGGTGAAGGTGTATGAACGGAAATAAATACGTGTGCTTCGCAGAGCGAACAATTCGGTAACAATGCAAATCAAGAAAAAGCAGCGTACTTAGATCTTGAAGATAAAATTGGCCATATTGAAAGGAGGCTCTCTGTAGATCGAAGCAGCCATGAGTACCTTATCCAATACCTGCTTGAGCATATTGAAATCGGTTGGTTTTTTGATATAGACATTGGCGCCATGGTGAAAGGTGGCGGTAATATCCGACTCTGAGGAAGAGGTAGAATAAATAGCTACTGCTACATCCTTCAACCTGCTATTGCTCCGTATTTCCATCAGGCATTCAAGACCGTTTTTCTTTGGCATGTTCATATCCAGGAAAAGGATATAGGGCATCGTGATGCCCTCCTTTGAGAGGTGTTCCATTAGTTCCACTCCATCATTGACGGTATGAATGATGGTTTTGATTTTTGATTCTTCCAGGGCTTCTTTAAAATTGATACGATCGCCTTCATCATCATCCGCAAGAACGATATGTAGTGGTTTATTATCCATTATGTGTATGTATTAGCATAGGTATGTATATATCAAAAGTAGCCCCCTTATATAACTGGCCCCTGGCGGTAATAAGACCATTATGATTCTCTACTACTCTTTTGACAATGGCCAGCCCCATTCCTGAGCCGCCATAGACTTCCTTGCCATGCAGGCGCTGGAATACTTCAAATATTTTTTCATTATAGGCCGGATCAAATCCAATACCATTGTCTGAGATTCTAATGTGGCAGTAGTCCAAATCCGGAACAAGGGTTTCCTGATGACATTCACTTCCCTTTTTAATGATGCTGGAAATCCGGATCACCGGGGCTTGCCCCGGAATGGAAAATTTGAGCGCATTGCACAAGAGGTTGTTCATGAGTTGGCGGAACTGAAAAGGGATGATGGTGGCACCACAAATTTCGGTTACTTCAATCACAGCATTTTTCTCCTCAATATCTTCACTGATTTCTTTCTTTACTTGGTCAATGATCAGCTTGAGATCATAACTTTCAAACTTACGTTCATCTGTTTTGGTCCGTGAATAAATAAGTAAATCTTCAATGAGCGTCTGCATA